>DATHAU010000254.1:0-3969 GCA_035296545.1 Microvirga sp. | reverse complement strand
AGCGACGCCCTCCCGCTTCCGAAGAGCAGCCATGAAGGCAGGCACCTCATCGAACGGCATGGCCTTGTGGTGCCCTCGCGTGAGCTTGGCGCGCTTGGGCAGAATGGCGTCGAGATGCCCCCGCCACCGGGCCGGGTTCTCACCGCTCCTCTGCCCCCGCGCACGGGCAAAGTCGAACACTCTCTCGATGCGTCCGCGCAGGCGTGAGGCGGTCTCGGGCTTGGTCTTCCAGAGGGGCTGGAGAACCTTCAGGACATCCTCCGTCCCCACCGCGGCCACCGACTGTGACCGTAAGGGTTCACAGTAGACGGTCAGGGTCATCTTCCACTGGGCCCGGTGCTTCTCGTTGCGCCAGGATGAGGCCATGCTGTCAATCAGAGCATCGGCCGCCTCTCCGAAGGTCATGACCTTGGGCTTGTGGCGTGTGGCGATAGGGTCCACCCCGTCAGAAAGTTTCTGGCGGGCTTCTGCGGCCCTCTCGCGTGCCTTGGCGAGGGGCACGTCGCGCAGGGAGCCGAGGCCCATCTCCCGGCGTTTGCCTGCCACCTTCCACATGAACACCCAGGAGCGGGCGCCACTGGCGGTGACGTTGAGGTAGAGGCCACCGCCATCGGAGTGCCGTCCTGGCACTGTGAGCGTTGCGACTGTCCTGGCGCTCAACGTGTGAAGCTGCTTTGCCATCTGCCGTTCCCTGCCTCTTCCCCACCCGCTTCCCCACCTGTAAAGCTGGATTGTAGCGGACGAGCTTGGATGCGGAAAGACGCCTCTCGTTGGATTATGGAGACAAATCTGAGAGATACCGGATGACGCTGGACAGGCTTGGACACTAGTTTGGCGGACACCCCCTCCGCCACTCCGCTCCTCACTGCCGTCCCGGCCCGATCGCTCTCACGTATACGGCCCCTGCAATCCCAGCTTTTCCGCCATGTGCGCATAGCGGTTCATCGCCTTCGTCAGGGCGGGTCCGTAGCGGCGGATGAGTTCCTGGCGCTGGTCTGCGTCACAGGCGGCGGACAGGGCGCCCCAGATGGCCGCCATGGCTTCGGCGGTCTCGCGCATCTGCATGACCATGGCGGCGTCCTGGCAGGTCTGTTCAAGATGCGACCCTGAGACGGCCCCCACCCCTTTCACCGTCCGGCCTCCTGCGTCGGCATAGCCGTTCGGGACGCTTCCCTTGACGTTGGTCAGGGACTTGAACCGGATCGCGTCGATGATCTGGTCCACGGCCTGCTTCGCCCCTTCCACCCGGGAGGGATGGTCCGTGTCCGCGGCCACGTGGGGGAGGAGCTGGAGCTTGCCCCTGTGGCGCGCCTCAAGGCCGATATAGGGCGCAAGGGGGCCGGTGAGGG
Source organism: Microvirga sp. (assembly GCA_035296545.1). GTDB lineage: Bacteria > Pseudomonadota > Alphaproteobacteria > Rhizobiales > Beijerinckiaceae > Microvirga. The sequence goes on along the minus strand of DATHAU010000254.1, from coordinate 2,620 downwards.
CTCCGGTGGCGGGGTCCTTGAACACGTCCGCGTCCACGCTGGCATAGCTGATCCGGCCGCTGGCAAGCGCCTCGTCCAGGGCGGCGGGATCGACCACCTCCCCGCGATCGAAGTTGATGAGAACCGCCCCCGGCCTGAGGGCGTTCAGGATCGACGCGCCCACGAAGCCCGCGTTAGTGAACCGTCCCGTCTCCGGGTTCCTGGCCCCGAGGCTGGTGTGGACGGTGATCGCGTCCGCGTCCCGGGCCGCCTGCTCGGCGGTCTCGGCGAACTCGAACCCCTCGGATTCGATCCACTCCCGGTGCCGCTCGCGGGCATGGACCGCCACGTTCATGCCGAAGGCCCGCGCCAGCCTGGCGACCTCCCGGCCGATGTTGCCGTAGCCGAGAACCGCGAGGCGCCTGCCCTCCAGCTTGGCGGTGGGATAGTCGCGAAGGTTCTTGCCCGTGTCGAAGTCCCCGGCCACGACCCGGCCATGGAGCGCGTCCAGGTCCAGGTCGGGCAGGACGCGCAGCAGGGCCTTCATGGCCATCTGGGCCGTGGCCCGGCTGTTGAAGCTCGGGGTGTTCATCAGGGGAGCCTCTCCCCCGGCCCCGTCGCCCCCGCCCCAGGAGGCCGAGCCCATGTTCCCGGTCCCCGCGCCGATGCGCACCCCGCTGAGGGGGAAGACCGAGGCCTTGGGGATGAAGGTCGCCGCCGCGATCACCGCGTCGTACTGGCCCCGGTCGGTCTGCGGCAGGATCTCGGCCTCCGTGCTCAGGTGGGGCTGGTAGAAGAAGTGGATCCTGCCCTTCTCCAGCTCCCCCTCCCCGGGGATGGGGCCATGGTGGAACACGCCGCCCCGATCCTCGATATGGCGGCGGACCTCGCTGCAATCCGGCTCGCCCCCCGCATCGTGGCGCAGCCCCACGGGATCGGCGATGAGCACCTTGTAGGCTCGGCCGGGATCGTCCTGCCGCCTGCGCGGGTCGACGGCCTGCGCGGCGGGGATGTGCACCCCGGCCGCCGCCAGCTCCTCCTCCAGCACCACGGCCTTGGCCCGCAGATAGGCGTATTGCAGGTTGTCGAGCAGGGCCGTCACGTCCCCCGGATCGCGGATGCCGCCGATCCAGGCCCGGTAATCCCCCGGCGTTCCCGGAAAGGCGTTCACGTAGCGAGCCGCGTCGAGGCCCTTTTCGTGCTCGCCGTTCGGGCGGGTAAGGCCCTCGTAGCCGAGAAGCTGCTTCGATTTCGCGATGATGCGCGCATGAAGCGCGGGATCAGACTGGCCGGGATCGTTCACCCTCAGGAGCGTCACCGCCGCCCCGCGGCGGCTGGGGTCCGCCACGGCGAGCTGGAGCAGGGGGTTCGCGGCGCACCAATCCTGCACCATCTGCCGGTTGCGCGCCGAGCGCCGGTTCAGCTCGGCCACCGGGCCGATGCGCCGCTCCGAGCGCAGCAGGCCGAAGGTGGTCTCGGCGAAGGCGAGCGTGCTGTAGGTGTTGATCACGCCGCCCAGCATCCTGTTCTGCTCGGGATCGTAGATGGGCCCGAGGGCGACGGAGCGCCTGCCCGAGAGGGGCAGCCGCGGGTCCGCCGGCACCACGATCTTGAGCTGCCGCGGAATCGCCCAGGACGGCTCCTGCTGATTGCGCTCGATGAGGTCGAGGGCCTGGGGCGTGAAGGAGGCGACGAAATAGCCAGACACGCCGCCGATGGCCTTCTGGAACGGCATGAACAGGCAGCACTTGCCCACCGCCTGCCTGACCAGGTCCTCTCCCCAGGGCATGGCCCCCAGCATCGACGTGGCGTCGAGGATCGCGTGGTGCTCCCGCGGGTTGCGGTCGAGCCATGCGACGAGATTGGCGATCTCGTCCTCGGTGTAGGTGGTGGCGCCGGTGGTCTCGTGGCCGACGCCCACGAAGAGCTTGATGTTGCGGCGGATCAGCTCGTCGGCGGAGGGGATCGTCCCCTCCCTGTCGGTGAAATGGATCCGCGACTCGTCGCCGTTGCGGGCATAGCGGTGGAGCTCGATGAGCTGGGCGCCCCAGGACTGGCGGAAGAACCCTCCCGCCTGGGCCGCATCCGATTCCGGCCTCGGCGTGTCCACGAACACGTGCTGGTTCGCGTCGTTGGCCGTGACCATGTGCATGGCGCATACGGTGAACCCGCTGTGGCCGCCGCCGAGCCCTACCGCCATCCTGTTGCCCTTCGGGATCTCGAAGTAGCGATGGATCTCCCGCATCATGTCCAGCAGGATCTTGTCCGCCGGATAGCCGCGATGCATGCTCCGGCCGATCTCGGCGGCGGTGAAGGGGCCGAGGTCGTTTCCCCGGTCGTCGAGCTTGCGGTAGGTCTTTTCAAGCCAGGCCTCGAACTCGAACCGGAGCAGCCGCCCCTCGACCTCGTCCGCGGTGGCGTCGGTGATGGGGCCGACGCCGAAGAAGCGGTTCGAGGGCGGGCGGGGCGGGCCGCCCGCGGTTGCCTGGAGGGCGGCCTGGTGTTCCCGCTTCAGAAGATCGATCTTGGACATGATAGGCGCGTTTCCTCCGCCTGCGGCGGCATTTTTCGTTTGTGAAGGACGGCTTAGGGTCAGCCCCTGGCCACGTCGGCGAGGGCCTGCTTGAATTCCTGCGACGCC
>DATHAU010000253.1:0-1928 GCA_035296545.1 Microvirga sp. | reverse complement strand
CCCGTCGATGAAGGACAGAACGCCGCCCGTGAACGGGGCGAAGCCGAAGCCGAGGATCGAGCCGACATCGGCTTCGCGGGGATCGGCGACGACGCCCTCGGCAACCGTTCGGGCGGCCTCCAGCGCCTGGACGACGAGAAGCCGGCTCTTCAGCTCCCCGAAATCGACCCGGTCGGGATCGAGCCGGTTCCGCTGCAGGTCCGCGAGCCCCGGCCACAGGCGCTTCTGGCCGCCCTCGGGATAATCGTAGAACCCCTTCTTGTTCTTGCGGCCGAAGCGGCCCTCATGCTCCACCAGGCGGGTGAGCAGTTCCTCCTGCTCCGGCACGACGGCGGCGTCGCCGAGCTGCGCCTTGGTGGCCCTCAGAATCTTGAGGCCGAGATCGACGCCGACCTCGTCGTTGAGGGAGAGCGGGCCCACGGGCATGCCCGCCTGCTTGCCCGCCTGCTCGATCATCGAGGCGGGCACGCCCTCGGTGAGCATGAGGTGGCCTTCCAGGATATAGGCCAGCACGCAGCGGTTGGCGAAGAAGCCGCGGGAATCGTTGACCACGATCGGCGTCTTCTTGATGGCGCGCACGTAGTCCAGGGCGGTGGCGAGCGCCCGGTCCCCCGTCTCCTTGCCCATGATGATCTCGACCAGCATCATCTTCTCGACCGGCGAGAAGAAATGGATGCCGATGAACTGGCCGGCATTCTTCGAGGTCTTCGCCAGTCCCGAGATCGGCAGGGTCGAGGTGTTGGAGGCGAAGATGCAGCTTGGGCGGATCGCCGCCTCCACCTTCCCGATCACCTCGGCCTTCACCTTGGGGTCCTCGAACACCGCCTCGATGACGAGATCGCAATCGGCGAGATCGCCGTAATCGGCCGAGGGCGTGATGCGCGCGAGCAGCGCGTCCCGGTCCGCCGTCTTGGCGCGGCCCTTCATGACCTGATCGGTCATGAGCTTGTGGGAATGGGCCTTGCCCTTCTCGGCCGCCTCCACGTCCCGGTCGATGAGCACGACATCGAGGCCCGCATGGGCCGTGACATAGGCCACGCTCGCGCCCATGAAGCCCGCGCCCACCACGCCGACCTTCTTCAGGCTTGCGGGCGGCACGTCCTTGGGCCGGCGCGCGCCCTTGTTGAGGTCCTGCATGGAGACGAAGAAGGTGCGGATCATCGCCGCCGCCTCCTTGGAGCGCAGGATCTTGGCGAACCAGCGCGACTCCACTCTAAGCGCAAGGTCCATCGGCAGCTGAAGGCCCTGGTAGACCGATTCCAGGATGGCGCGGATGGCCGGGTAATTGTCCTGGGTCTCGCGGCGGTAGATGGCGTTGGCCGGGGGCCAGATCTGCATCCCGGCGGCGGAGAAGACCTTGTTCGAGGGCAGCTTGTAGCCCTTCTGGTCCCAGGGCGCTTCCGCCGAACCGCCGCTTCTGATCCAGTCCTTCGCCGCCTGCAAGATCCCGTCCCGGGGGGCGACCGCATGGACGAGGCCCATGTTGCGCGCCATGAGCGGGCGGATCTGCTCGCCCTTGAACAGCATCTGCAGGGCGTCGCTGGTCTGCATCAGGCGCGCCACGCGCTGGGTGCCGCCGGCTCCCGGAAACAGGCCGACCTTGACCTCGGGCAGGCCGACGCGGGTGGAATCCCCATCGGACAGCACCCGGTAATGGCAGGCCAGCGCCAGCTCGAACGCGCCGCCGAGGCACACCCCGTGAACGGCCGCCGCGAACGGCTTGCCGCAGGTCTCCAAGCGGCGGTAGAGCAGCGAGAGCTTGCGCGATTCCTCGAAGAAGAAGCTCATGGCCGCCTCTTCGCCCTTCTCGCGCACCAGACGCTCGTATTCCGCGCTCAACCCCTGGAGCATGGTGAGGTCCGCGCCGCCGGAGAATGCCTCCTTGCCCGAGGTGACGACGCAGCCCTTGATGGCTTCCTCGCCGGCGA
>DATHAU010000252.1:0-3146 GCA_035296545.1 Microvirga sp. | reverse complement strand
TACGCCCCGGATCGCTCCGGAGAAATCCCAGGAGATCATGCAGAACCTGGCCGCATCCGCCGATCTCCCGTCCACCGAGATGGAGCAGGACATGCCCGAGGAGGAGACGGCGTCCCCCGGCCGGGCCCCGCCCATGGGCTCCCCTATGGGGGCTCCCGTGGTGGCGGCGCCCCGCTATCCGGCCCCGTCCGGCTACCCGGCCGATCCCACCCCGCCGAACGCCGCCTATTCGCGGGCTCCCCCGCCCTATGGCCGTCCTCCGGCCCAGACCTATGCCCCGCCTCGCCCCTCGGCGGGGGAGCCGATGATGCTCAACCGCCACGGTATCTACTAAACCTCAAGCGGAGCCTTGACCTTCCGGCCTCTCGCCCACATGGTCGGATTTACCGGGTCGATGCATCTGTGGGAGCGATGGAATGAAGTGGCTGGCGGCTTTGATCTCCTTGGGGCTGTTGGGAGCGCCCGCGCTCGCGCGCGAGATAACGCCGGCGGAACGGCGCGATCATCCCTTCGACGCCAGCCTGCCGGCCTGCGGCGACCCCAGCGTGCTGGCGGACATCTCGTCCACCTTCGCCAAGAAGGAAGAGCGGTTCTGGAACTCGAACCTGAAGATCGTCAGCTTCGAGCGGGTCCAGCAGGTGGCCTGGCGTCCCTGGGGCCTCGACTACATTCCCCGCCGCTTCTGCACCGGCACCGTGGTCGTGTCCGACGGCTACAAGCACAAGATCAACTTCTCCATCCGGGAGGATCTGGGCTTCATCGGCATCGGCTGGGATACGGAAGCCTGCGTGGACGGGTTCGACCGGCACTACGCCTTCGCGCCGCACTGCAAGCAGGCCGCGCCTTGACGCCAAGGCAGCGCCTTGCCCTTGCGGGCGCCTGCCTTTTCCTCTCCCTGCCCGCGTCGGCGCAGGCTCCCCGGGAATCCAGGGGAGCCCCCATGGGGCAGTTCGACTTCTACGTGCTGGCCCTGTCCTGGTCGCCGGGCTTCTGCGAGATCAGCGGCAGCCGGAGCCGGCAATGCGACCAGGGCAGCGGCCTCGGCTTCGTGGTCCACGGCCTGTGGCCCCAGAACGAAGGGGGCTATCCCAGCTTCTGCGAGCCCGGCGGCCGCTTCGCGCCCCGCGCCGCCGTGGAGGAGGCCCGGGGCCTGTTTCCCGACGACAACCTGGCCCGCTACCAGTGGCGCAAGCACGGCACCTGCACCGGCGAGGCGCCGGGCGCCTATTTCCGGGCGGTTCAGCGCGCCCGGGAGCGGGTGCGCGTTCCCGACAGCCTGACGGGTCTCGGGGCCCAGGCCAAGGTGATGCCGGCGGAGATCGAGCAGGCCTTCATCAAGGCCAATCCGGATTTGCGCCCGGACATGATGTCCGTCTCCTGCGGACGGCGCATCTTCCAGGAGGTGCGAATCTGCTTCGACCGGGATCTTCGCGGCTTCCGCTCCTGCCCCGAGGTCGATCGCGACACCTGCCGCGCGGGCGAGATCCTGGTCCCGTCGGTTCGATGAGACGGCCATGAATTATCGTCATGCCTTTCACGCCGGCAACTTCGCCGATGTCATGAAACACGCTCTTCTGGTGCGGATCATCGCCTATCTCCAGCGCAAGGAGACCGCATTCCGCGTCATTGACACCCATGCGGGCATCGGCCTCTACGATCTGGCCGCCAGCGAGGCAGGACGGACCGGGGAATGGGCAGGCGGGATCGGCCGCCTCGACGGGGCCTTTTCGCCCGAGGTGGAGGAGGTGCTCGCCCCCTACCGGACGGTGGTTGCGGATGTGCGCGCCCGCCACGGGGAAAGCGCCTATCCGGGCTCGCCCGCCATCCTGCGCGAGATCCTGCGGCGTCAGGACCGGGGCGTGTTCGTCGAGCTGCATCCGGCCGATTACAAGGTGCTGAACCAGGCCTTCAACGAGGTCGCGAACCTGAAGGTCCTGCATCTCGACGGCTGGACGGCCCTTCACTCCCTCATCCCGCCCAGGGAGAAGCGCGGGCTCGTGCTGATCGATCCGCCCTACGAGGAGCCCGACGAGCTCGAGCGCCTCGGCGGCGAGCTTCTGGCGGCGCTCAGGAAATGGCCCACGGGAATCTATGCCGGCTGGTATCCGGTCAAGGATCTCGGGCCCGTCGACGCATTGGCGGCAAGGCTCAATCGGGAAAGCCCGCGCCCCGGCCTTCGCCTGGAACTCCTGGTGGACGATCCCCGGGACCCGACCCGGCTGAACGGCAGCGGGCTCTTCGTCCTCAACCCGCCCTGGTCCCTCAAGGACGAGGCGGAACTGCTCCTGCCGGCTCTGGCGGAGCGGCTCTCCCGCGGCGGCTACGGGGCCTATCGCTGCGAGGCCTTCGGGCCGCCCCCATAAAACCGATTGCAGCCCGGGGTCCGAGCGGTCATGAATCCTGCCGCTCCGGACCGGCTTCGTGGCGTCCGAACACCTTCAAGGCAGGATCCTTCCCATGCTCGTTCTCCGCTCCTCCCCCGCATCGCCCTTCGGCCGCAAGGTCAAGATCTCGGCCTCCCTCCTGGGCCTGGCGGACCGCATCCAGGTGACCGATGCGGACACCGTTGACCCAAGCGATACCCTGCGCCGGCAGAACCCCCTGGGCAAAATTCCAACGCTCGTTCTGGAGAACGGGGAGGCGCTCTACGATTCCCGGGTGATCGTGGAGTATCTCGACCACCTGGCCGGGGGCGGGCGCATCCTCCCCACGGGCTGGGACCGCTTCCAGGCCCTGCGCGAGCAGGCGCTGGCCGACGGCATCATGGAGGCGGCCCTGCTCCAGGTCTACGAGGGGCGCTGGCGCCCGGAGGACAGGCACGAGGCGAAATGGGTCGAGCATCAGCAGGGAAAGGTCGAGCGCGGGCTCGACTACGCCGAGACCCACCTCTCGACGCCCCATCCGAACCTTCACATCGGCCATATCGCCCTGGCCTGCGCCCTGGGCTATCTCGACCTGCGCATGGGCGGCCGGTGGCGCGAAAGCCACCCGAAGCTGGTGCCGTGGCTTGCGGATTTCGGGGCCCGGGTTCCGGCCTTCGCCAAGACCAGGGTGCTGGCCTGAACATGAAAAAGGCCCGGGTTTTGACCCGGGCCTTTGTTGTTGGTGGTGTGTGGGATTGTCCTAGTAGGTGCCGAACTTGAAGT
>DATHAU010000251.1:0-1962 GCA_035296545.1 Microvirga sp. | reverse complement strand
GACGGACCGGGCCGACCTCGTCCTGTCGATCGGCGGGGGCAGTGCGCTCGACACGGCGAAGCTCGTCGCCTAGACCAATTTCAGATTGAGCGTTGATATCCTGCGGCGTGGAAGAAGTTGGCGCATGCGGCGGGGAGGAAGCGGTCAAGGAGTTGGCCGATGCGCTCGATCAGGGCGTCAACGGTGCGCGCTGGTTGTTGTCGCAGGAGTGCCTTGAGCTGTGAGAAGGCGAACTCGATGGGGTTCATGTCCGGGCTGTAGGGCGGCAGGTAGAAAATCTGGGCGCGGCGGGCGGCGATGGCTTCGCGGATGCCTGCGACCTTGTGGGCCGGGAGATTGTCGAGCACGACGACATCGCCGGGCCGGAGAGTCGGGGCGAGCACGTGCCGGACGTAGACCCGGAAGGCTTCACCATCCATCGGCCCGTCGAGCAACCAGGGCGCGGTGAGCCCGGAAAGGCGCAGACCGGCGACAAAGGTCATGGTTTTCCAGTGGCCGAAGGGCACGCTGTCCCGGCATCGCTCGCCGACCGGCGACCAGCCATGGAGGCGCGCCATCTTGGTGTTGACGCCGGTCTCGTCGAGGAAAACGAGGCTATGCGGATCGATGAAGGGCTGGGCCGCCTTCCACAGCTTGCGGCGAGCCGCCACGTCGGGCCTGTCCTGCTCGGCCGCGCGCAGGGCTTTTTTTGAACAACAGGCCGAGGCGCCGCGCCGCGTTCCAGGTCGCGCCCATGCTGAGCGACACGCCATGCTCGGCCAACAGCCAGGCCTGCGCCTGGGCGAGTGTGATGCCCGGCCGCGACCGGATGTGCGCCGCCAGCGCCGCTTCCTGATCCGGCCTGAGCTTGCGCGCCCGGTGGCCCCGGTTCGGGTTGGGACCGCTGTCCCCCGTCAGCCGGCGTCGGATCAGCGCCTTGTAGATGTAAGCGATGCTCACCCCGAAGGTCACCGCCGCCTGACGGACAGCCATCCCGCCATCCACCGCCCCGATCACCCGCTCCCGCAAATCCTGCGAGTAGCTCTGACCCGACCGCCAACCCATCGCCGCCTCCCCTCGTGACGGCGGCCCATGAATCACTCGATCAGCTCAGTGGGAACCCCCAAACCATTCCGCCCATCCTGAAAACGATCTAGCTGGCGAAATCCGACGTTCGTCTCGACGACATCTACTGCGTCGGCCTCGCCAAAGGACAACGCCTGCCGCTCCTCCTCGCCCCGACCACGGCCGGCACCGGCTCGATGGTGACGCCGATCGCGATCGTCACCACGCCGAAGACCGAGAGGGAGGGCGTTGTCTCGCCAAAGCTCCTGCCCGACTGGGCGATTCTCGGCCCGGAGCTGACGCTGGGGTGCCCGCCTCGGTCACGGCCGCGACTGGCATCGACGACGCCATGGCCCACGCCATCGGGGCCTACACCAGTTGGCACAAGAAGAACCCGATGTCCTTGGCGTGGAGTGTCGACCTTCGTGGCAAGTCGTGGAAAGGTCCGCCTCGCGCCCATCTCGGACGCTCAGCCAACCTGGCCGTTGTCTCCGAAGCAGACATGCCGGCGAGGGAGCCTCAAGCCCGAGATGGGTGGCATCTCACCTTTGTGTGTGCCTCGGGAGGGCTCAGCAGAAAGGCGGCGATCTCGCAGGCTTTCTACGCAGCCAGCTCTCGTCTGAAGGCGCAGCCCCGAGGGCGGGAAGCACTGGTGCAACTTTATCCCGGATTAACCACAATCCCGCTCCATGGAAGTCCTTGATCATCCAATGCTCCTCGACGGCCGATGCGACGCGACCCGCTTCTGACAGGTGACCTCGCCCCGCGCTCTCGCCGGATCGGACGGCCTCGCGCGGTCTTGCTCGTCGCGGCACTGTCCGGGACGTTGGGCTCCGCCACGGTCCTCGGCTTCTCGCTTCGCGCCGATGCGCCGTCCGACCCTTCCGAGTCTGGCCAAGCAGCAGAAGCAGGGGTGCA
>DATHAU010000250.1:0-6170 GCA_035296545.1 Microvirga sp. | reverse complement strand
GAGTGGGAGAGGGTTAAGGGTGAGGGTAGGTCCTCTCCGAACAGAGCACAGCGGGTGGTGAGCCTTGTAGGGCTGGGCGCTTGATCCTGCACCGTCCTACCCTCACCCCTGCCCCTCTCCCACTCGGGAGAGGGGACGCGTGGCGTTTCCCGCGCCTCCTGGATCATCCTTCGAGACGGCCACTGCTGACCTCCTCAGGATGAGGGCTGTGGGTTTCCAAACCTGTTATGAGCCGCACTCTGGGATGTCAGCGTTTATGGATCCCGGGCTCCCCTGCGCGGCCCCGGGATGACAGGAGGGGGTGTTACAGGGGCGATCCTCTTCCGGAAGCCTCAAGGAGTTGACATCCCGTCGGAAAGCCGGTATGTGCCCACCCTTGCAAAGAAGACGTTCGGCTCGGAGGGCTTCGTCAGAAGTCTCTCGGGTCGTTTTGCTTTGCATCGATAACCCGCGCAGGGGCCGGCCTCCACCGGACGCGCGATCAGACATCCTCAGAAGCATCGCTTCAGCCTTGAAGCACCGCTTCGACATCGAAGCACAGCTTCGGCAACATGGAGACGGACATATGGCCCGTATAGCAGGCGTCAACATCCCGACAGCCAAGCGCGTTGTGATCGCGCTCCAGTACATCCACGGCATCGGGGCCAAGAAGGCCCAGGAGATCGTCGAGAAGGTCAACATCCCGGCCGAGCGCCGCGTGAACCAGCTCACCGACGCCGAGGTGCTGGCGATCCGCGAGACGATTGACCGCGACTACATGGTGGAAGGCGATCTTCGCCGCGAAGTGTCCATGAACATCAAGCGCCTCATGGATCTCGGCGCCTATCGCGGCCTGCGCCACCGCCGCAGCCTTCCGGTTCGCGGCCAGCGCACCCACACCAACGCCCGCACCCGCAAGGGCAAGTCGAAGCCGATCGCCGGCAAGAAGAAGTGATCCTAGGGCGGCCCTCCGCCCAAGGTCATCCCGGGGCCTGACCCCGGGAACCTGCGCCCGGTGCGGCGCCCCCGTTTGAATGCGATGGCCGGGCCAAGCCCGGCCACGACAAACCCGAAGTTCGAAACCGAAACTCCCGAGCGCCTGGCATGACGGGCGCGCTTGAAGGACCTTAGAATGGCCAAAGAAGCTACCCGCGTCCGCCGCCGCGAACGCAAGAACATCGTTTCCGGCGTGGCGCATGTGAACGCCTCGTTTAACAACACCATGATCACCATCACGGACGCCCAGGGCAACACGATCTCGTGGTCCTCGGCCGGCGCGATGGGCTTCAAGGGTTCGCGCAAATCCACCCCCTACGCTGCGCAGGTTGCCGCCGAGGATGCGGCCCGCAAGGCGTCCGAGCACGGCATGCGCACCCTCGAGGTCGAGGTGTCCGGTCCCGGCTCCGGCCGCGAGTCGGCGCTGCGCGCCCTCCAGTCGGCCGGCTTCACGGTCACGTCGATCCGTGACGTGACGCCGATCCCGCACAACGGCTGCCGCCCGCGCAAGCGTCGCCGCGTCTAGTAATGGGGCGAGAGGTTGGTGGCGAGGAGATGGTGGCTGGGAGCATGAGGCAGCTCCTTCTGCAACCAACTCTTCACGACCAACCCCCCCGCCAATCCGCCACTCGCAAGGAGAAGGTGTGTCCGTGATCCAAAAGAACTGGCAAGAGCTGATCAAGCCGAACAAGCTCGAAGTCGCCCCCGGCGACGACCCGAAGCGTATCGCCACGGTCGTGGCCGAGCCGCTCGAGCGCGGCTTCGGCACGACGCTCGGCAATTCCCTGCGTCGCGTCCTCCTGTCGTCGCTCCAGGGCGCTGCGGTGACGTCGGTGCATATCGACGGCGTGCTGCATGAATTCTCGTCCATTCCGGGCGTCCGCGAGGATGTGACGGACATCGTCCTCAACGTGAAGATGATCGCCATCAAGATGCAGGGCGAGGGTCCCAAGCGCATGACGCTTCGCAAGACCGGCCCCGGCGTCGTGTCCGCGGGCGACATCAACACGGTCGGCGACGTGCAGATCCTGAACCCCGATCTCGTGCTCTGCACCCTCGACGAAGGCGCTGAAATCCGCATGGAGTTCACGGTCGCCACCGGCAAGGGCTACGTTCCCTCCGAGCGCAACCGCTCCGAGGACGCTCCGATCGGCCTCATCCCGGTCGACTCGCTCTACAGCCCGGTCAAGAAGGTGTCGTACCGCATCGAGAACACCCGCGAGGGCCAGATTCTCGACTACGACAAGCTGATCATGACCGTCGAGACCAACGGCGCGGTGACGCCCGAGGACGCGGTGGCCTATGCGGCCCGCATCCTCCAGGACCAGCTCCAGGTCTTCGTCAACTTCGAAGAGCCGCGCAAGGAAGAGATCACGACCACCACGCCGCAGCTGCCGTTCAACCCGGCGCTGCTCAAGAAGGTGGACGAGCTTGAGCTGTCGGTCCGTTCGGCGAACTGCCTGAAGAACGACAACATCGTCTATATCGGCGACCTCATCCAGAAGTCCGAGGCGGAAATACTCCGCACCCCGAACTTCGGCCGCAAGTCGCTCAACGAGATCAAGGAAGTTCTCGCCTCCATGGGCCTGCACCTGGGCATGGACGTGCCGGGCTGGCCGCCGGAGAACATCGAAGACCTCGCGAAGCGCTTCGAAGAGCATTACTGATCGTTGGTCGTGAGTAGTGGTTGGTGAACCGGCCACTACTCACTCCAAACGACTAACGACCAACAACCAACGAAGAAGGACGGCCGTACCTTGGCACGGCGGCCGGAAGATCAAAGGAGAAAGCCATGCGTCACGGATTTCGGGGTCGTCGCTTCAACCGCACGACCGAGCACCGCAAAGCAATGTTCGCCAACATGGCGGCTGCGCTGATCAAGCACGAGCAGATCGTCACGACCCTGCCGAAGGCGAAGGACCTGCGTCCCGTCGTCGAGAAGCTCATCACGCTGGGCAAGCGCGGCGACCTTCACGCCCGCCGCCTCGCCATGTCGCAGCTGCGCGACGACGATATGGTGAGGAAGCTCTTCGCCGTTCTCGGGCCCCGCTACCAGGAGCGCCAGGGCGGCTACTGCCGCGTTCTGAAGGCGGGCTTCCGCTACGGCGACAACGCCCCCATGGCGGTGATCGAGTTCGTGGACCGCGACGTGGATGCGCGCGGCCAGGATTCCGGCCCGTCCCAGAAGGACGAGCTCGTCGAGGCCGCCGAGTAAGCCTCCAGCTCAAGAACATTGTCGTCAAGGGCGGTCCTCGGGCCGCCCTTTTTGTTGGTGGGCTGTGCTTCCGGAAGGGTGTAGAATTTGAAGTTCCCGACGCCGCGTTCTATCGAAGCCGACCGACGACCATTGGATTCGCCTGCCATGCGCATTTCCCTGCTCCGCTTCCCGCTCGCCGCCGTCGCGGTCCTTCTTGGCTTTTCAGGTCTTGGCCCCGCAGGAGCGCAAGCCCAGGCGCAGCGGATCGCGCCCGAGAGCCGGGCGCAGGTGCAGCTTTCCTTCGCGCCCATCGTCCGGCAGACCACCGGCGCGGTGGTCAACGTCTACGCCACCCGCTCCGAGCGCCGCCAGAACGCCGCCATGGAGGATTTCTTCCGCCGGTTCTTCGGCGAGAACGCGCCGGGCGTGCCGCCGGGCCGCTCCCAGAGCTCCCTCGGCTCCGGCGTGATCGTGGACCCCTCCGGCCTGGTGATCACCAACAACCACGTGATCGAGAACATGACCGAAGTGAAGGTGGCCCTCGCCGACCGGCGGGAGTTCGAGGCGGACATCGTCCTGCGCGACCAGCGCACGGATCTGGCCGTGCTCAGGCTCAAGGGGGCCTCGAACCTCCAGACGGTGGATTTCGGCGACTCGGAGGCCCTCCAGGTGGGCGACATCGTGCTCGCCATCGGCAACCCGTTCGGCGTCGGCCAGACGGTGACCCAGGGCATCGTCTCGGCGCTCGCCCGCACGCAGGTAGGGGTGTCCGACTACCAGTTCTTCATCCAGACCGACGCCGCCATCAACCCCGGCAACTCCGGCGGCGCCCTCATCGACATGAGCGGCCGCCTGGTGGGCATCAACACGGCGATCTATTCCCGCTCCGGCGGCAGCATCGGCATCGGCTTTGCGGTTCCCTCGAGCATGGCCCGGGTGGTCCTGAATTCGGCCAAGGGCGGCGCCCGCAGCGTGGTGCGCCCCTGGCTCGGCGCGCGGCTCCAGCCGGTCGATGGGGAGATCGCCACAAGCATCGGGCTGGAGCGCCCGACAGGGGTTCTGGTGACGTCGCTCTACGAGAAGGGGCCGGCCGCGGAAGCGGGCCTGAAACGGGGCGACGTGATCCTCTCGGTGGACGGGCAGCCCGTCGACAACCCGGACGCCTTCGGCTACCGCTTCACCCTCAAGGGCACGCAGGGCCAGGCCCCGCTGACCGTCCTGCGCGGCGGCCGGCAGACGAATCTCCAGGTCAGGCTCATGCCGCCGCCGGAAACCCCGGCCCGGGACCCGGTGCGCCCGCGCGCCCGCACGCCCTTCGCAGGGGCGACCCTGGTCAACGTGTCGCCGGCTGTGGCCGAGGAGTTGCAGATCGAGCTCTCCGACGACGGCGTCGTCATCGCCGATCTTGAGGAGCGCAGCGTCGCCGCCGGTGTCGGGTTCCAGAAGGGCGACCAGATCGTCGCCATCAACGGCAACCGCCTGGCCACCACCCGGGACGCCGAGCGCCTGATCGACCGGGCCGGGGGCTATTGGGAGATCACCATCGGCCGCGGCGGGCGGGTCTTCACCACGGTGCTCGGGCGATGACGGCTAGCCTGTCTCCTACCACCTGTCATTCACTGATAATGGAAGATCCGCCACTGGCCTTCCACCGGAAACCCTGAAAGGCCGACGGTTGCTCTCGACTCCGCTCCTCTTGCGCGCCTAAGCTCGCCAGAACCATGAGCGACCTGTTCTCATCCGCCGGCCTCGACCAGAACGCACCCCGGCCCCTGGCCGACCGGATGCGGCCGACCAAGCTGTCCGAGGTGGTCGGACAGGATCACCTGGTCGGGCCCGACGGCATCCTGACCCGGCTCATCGCCTCCAAGACCCTCGGCTCCCTGATTTTCTGGGGACCGCCCGGCACGGGCAAGACCACCGTGGCCCGGCTGATGGCCCATGAGACGGATCTGCATTTCGAGCAGATCTCGGCGATCTTCTCCGGGATCGCCGACCTGAAGAAGGTGTTCGAGGCGGCCCGGCAGCGCCGCTCCACCGGAACCGGGACGCTGCTCTTCGTGGACGAGATCCACCGCTTCAACCGGGCCCAGCTCGATGCCTTCCTGCCCGTCATGGAGGACGGCACGATCACCCTAGTGGGAGCCACCACCGAAAACCCGTCCTTCGAACTCAACGCGGCGCTGCTCTCCCGCGCCCGGGTGCTCCTCTTCCGGTCCCTGGACGAGGAGGCGATCCGCAGGATCCTGCTCCGGGCCGAGGAGATCGCCGGAAAAACCCTGCCCCTGGACGAGGAGGCGAGGGCCTCCCTTGTGCGGATGGCGGACGGGGACGGGCGGGCCGTCCTGACCCTCGCCGAGGAGGTCTGGCGCTCGGCCAAGCCCGACGAGACCTTCGACGCGGAGCAGCTCCAGGAGATCATCCAGCGCCGCGCGCCTGTCTACGACAAGGGGCAGGAGGGTCACTACAACCTCATCTCCGCCCTCCACAAGACCATCCGCGGCTCCGATCCGGATGCGGCGCTGTATTATCTCGCCCGGATGCTCGACGCCGGCGAGGACCGGCTGTTCATCGCGCGCCGGCTGGTGCGGGCGGCGGTGGAGGATATCGGCATGGCCGACCCGCAGGCGCTGGTCGTCGCCAATGCGGCCAAGGACGCTTTCGACTTCCTCGGCTCGCCGGAGGGGGAACTGGCGCTCGCCCAGGCGGCGGTCTACCTCGCCACCGCGCCGAAATCCAACGCCCTCTACACCGCCTACAAGTCCGCTACCCGGGCCGCCAAGGAGCACGGCTCCCTCATGCCGCCCAGGACCATCCTCAACGCCCCCACCAAGCTCATGCGGCAGATCGGCTACGGCGAGAGCTACGCCTACGACCACGACGAGCCGGACGCCTTCTCGGGCCAGGATTACTGGCCGGAGAAGCTCGGCCGGCAGGAATTCTACGAGCCCGTGGACCGCGGCTTCGAGCGCGAGATCCGCAAGCGGCTGGAATGGTG
>DATHAU010000249.1:0-4588 GCA_035296545.1 Microvirga sp. | reverse complement strand
GGGTGGAGGGAAAAGGCGGCGCCGACCCCGCCCTTTGGGGCATTTGCACCACCCCCTCGACCCGGTATCGTCCCGGGCAAACTCCCGCGGACGAGGACGACCCGATGGATGACCTGACCTTGGCGGCCGACTTCCCTCAGGCCACCCGCGAGCAATGGCTCAAGCTCGTGGAGGGCGTGCTGAAGGGTGCGGATTTCGGCAGGAAGCTGGTCGGCAA
Source organism: Microvirga sp. (assembly GCA_035296545.1). Classification (GTDB taxonomy): domain Bacteria; phylum Pseudomonadota; class Alphaproteobacteria; order Rhizobiales; family Beijerinckiaceae; genus Microvirga. Next base: position 4,371 of record DATHAU010000249.1, on the reverse strand, counting down.
GACCCATGACGGCATCGCCATCCAGCCGCTCTATCCCAAGGCCGAAGGCGCGGCTCCGGTGGCGCGGGAACAGGCGGGCCGATGGCGGGTGTCGCAGCGGGTCGACCATCCCGACCCGGCAAAGGCCAACGAGCTTGCCCTCCTCGATCTCGAAGGCGGCGCGGACGCCCTGACCCTCGTCACCCGCCGGGCCCCCGCCTCCCGGGGCTTCGGGGTGCGGATTGACTCCCTCGACGATCTCGACCGGGCCCTGTCCGGGGTGATGCTCGACCTGATCCACCTGCGCCTCGATGCCGGCGGGCACGGGCGGCAGATGGCGGCGCTGGTTCTGGCGCTTGCCGAGCGGCGCGGGCACGGGCTCTCCGGGCTCTCCCTCGATCTCGGCCTCGACCCGGTGGGCGCCATGGCCTCGCTCGGCAGGATGTCGGCCTCCTGGGATGCGGTGGCCCACCGCATGGGCGACACCCTCGACGACCTGACCGGGCGCGGCTTCAAGGGCCGGGCCTTCCTGGCGGACGGCCGCGTCTACCATGAGGCGGGCGCGAGCGAGGCGCAGGAGCTGGCCGCCGTGCTGGCCACCGGCCTCGCCTATCTGCGCGGCCTGGAGGCCCATGGGCACGGCCTGGACGCGGCCCGCGCCTCCCTGGCCTTCCTGCTGGCGGCGGATGCGGACGAGTTCCTGACCGTGGCGAAGTTCCGGGCCCTGCGCCGTCTCTGGGCGCGGGTGGAGCAGGCCTGCGGCCTGGACCCGAAGCCCGTCCGCCTCCATGCGGAGACGGCCTGGCGCATGACCACCCGGCGCGACCCTTGGGTGAACATGCTGCGCGCGACGATCGCCGCCTTCTCGGCCGGGATTGGCGGGGCGGACGCCATCGCGGTCCTGCCCTTCACGGCGGCCCTGGGGCTCCCGGACGCCTTCGCCCGCCGGGTGGCGCGCAACACGCAGATCATCCTGCTCGACGAGTCCAATCTCGCCCGCGTGGCCGATCCGGCCGCCGGCGCGGGCGGCTTCGAGGCCCTCACCGACGCGCTCTGCGAGCGGGCCTGGGTGCTGCTCCAGGAGATCGAGCGCGAGGGCGGGATCCTGGAGAGCCTGAAGCGCAGCGCCCTCCAGGAGCGCATCGCCACTGTCAGGGCGCAGCGGGACAAGGCGGTGGCCACCCGCAGGGAGCCGATCACCGGCACGAGCGAGTTCCCGAACCTCAACGAGGCCGACGTGGCGGTTTTATCCCCCTTGTCCTGGAGTTCTCAGAATGCGCCGGATGAACCCACCTCTCCCCACAAGGGGGAGGGGAAGGCCGGCGCGTCCCCGGCGCAGACGAGCGCCGAGGTCTCGTTTTCAGCCCTCGTCCGGATGGCCGCGCAGGGGGCGGGCCTGCCCCAGCTCGCCGGCACGGCGGCGGGTCCCTCGCCGGTGGCGGTCGCCCCCCTGCCCTCCACCCGTACGGCGGAGCCGTTCGAGCGCCTGCGGGACCTCGCCGATGCCCATCTCGCCCGCACGGGCGCGCGCCCGAAGGTGTTCCTCGCCAATCTCGGCCCGGCCGCGGCCTTCACGGCCCGCGCGACCTTCGCCAAGAACTTCTTCGAGGCGGGCGGAATAGAAGCCGTCGTCAATGATGGTTTCTCGGACCAGGATGCGCTTCGCCAAGCCTATATGGACAGTCATGCCAAGCTTTCATGCATCTGTTCGACAGATGAAATTTATGAAACTCACGCCGTTCAGGCGGCGGAGACCTTGCGAAACGCCGGATCGACCCTCATCTCTCTGGCTGGACGCCCGGGGGAACGCGAAGATCGGCTGACCCGGGCGGGCATCACCACTTTCATCTATGCCGGGTGCGACACCCTCAAGGCTTTGAGCGCGGCCCTCGACGCGGCCTGTGCTTGAATCCTGGGGCTTCCTCCCGGGCGTTGAGACCGGGAGGAGAACGGTTCCATGAGTTTCGCGAAACGATCGGCCATGGCGCTTGGTATGGGCCTGACCCTGATCGGCGGCGCTTGGGCCGCCTCCGCCAGCCCGCATAACGGCACCTGGAGCGTCCAGATGGTCACGGATTCTGGCCTCTGCGACCGCAGCTACAGCTATTCCATCGCCATCGAGGACGGCAGCGTGCGCTACCTGCTCGCCCCCGGCGATTCTCCCACCACCGTATCGGGCCGGGTTGCCGCCGACGGCTCCGTCGATCTCGATATCCGCCGCAGCATCGCCAGGGTCGACGCCAACGGGCGCCTGGACGGCAAGGCCGGTTCGGGCACCTGGCGGCTCGGCATGCTCGGCTGCTCGGGCCGCTGGACCGCCCGGAAGCGCTCCGCCACGGTCCAGAGCTGATATTCGTCGGCGGCATCCTGCCCTCAGGGCTGCGGCGGAACTCCACAGGAACCGCCGCCGAAACCTTCACGTTGGTTCAGCCTAACCCTGAAGGCGACGGAGTGTTCGATGCGTGTGATTTCCTGGCTGGGCGCAGCGGTGGCGGCAGCCTCGTTTCTCGCCCCCCATGCTCAAGCGCAGACCAAGAGGTTCGACGGCACCTGGAGCGTGGAGGTGATCACCGAGCAGGGCGCGTGCGACCGGGCCTATCGCTATTCGGTGATCATCCAGAACGGCCGCGCCCGCTACGGCGGCCCCGAGAACTTCAACGTGAACGGACAGGTCCAGCAGAACGGCACGGTGGCCGCCAGCATCTCCCGCGGGCAGGACAGCGCCAACGTGCGCGGGCGGCTCTCCGGCGCCACGGGCGCCGGCACCTGGTCCACCTCGGGCGGACGCACCTGCTCGGGCAATTGGAACGCGGAAAAGCGCGGCTGAAGCCGCTCCCCGGCGTCGTCCCCGCGCAGGCAAGGATTCATCGACGCGAGTGTGGGAGAACAGCGCGGCGGGATCGGCCGTGCTACCTTCTCGACCGTCAGCGGTCATGGATCCCGGCCTCCCCTGCGCGGCCCGGGATAGCAGGGGCGCACCCTACGATGCTCCGATAGCCCTCCCGTGCCGGATGCCCTAGAATGGAGCCATCTTCAGATCGTTTCAGCCGGTGGGAGCAACCGCTTTAAGGCCATGACGCGCATCCCCGATTTCGCGAGCCTCGACTGGGCCGACGCCCCGCCTCACGCCTCCACGGCTTCGTCTCGACCGGAGCCCTGGCTCACGCCTGAAGGCATTGCCGTGAAGGGCGCCTATGGCCCCGAGGACCGGGCCGGGCTCGACTTTCTCGACACCTATCCCGGCATCGCGCCCTACCTGCGCGGCCCCTATCCCACCATGTACGTCAACCAGCCCTGGACCGTGCGCCAATACGCGGGCTTCTCGACGGCCGAGGATTCCAACGCCTTCTACCGCCGCAACCTGGCCGCCGGCCAGAAGGGCCTGTCGGTGGCCTTCGATCTCGCCACCCACCGCGGCTACGACTCCGACCATCCCCGCGTTTCGGGCGACGTTGGCATGGCGGGGGTCGCCATTGATTCCATCTACGACATGCGCACCCTGTTCGCCGGCATCCCCCTCGACCGGATGAGCGTGTCGATGACCATGAACGGCGCGGTGCTGCCGATCCTGGCCCTCTACATCGTAGCCGCCGAGGAACAGGGCGTGCCCGCCCAGAAGCTCTCCGGCACGATCCAGAACGACATCCTGAAAGAGTTCATGGTGCGCAACACCTACATCTACCCGCCCAAGGGGTCGATGCGCATCATCTCGGACATCTTCGCCTACACGTCCGCCAATATGCCGAAGTTCAACTCCATCTCCATCTCCGGCTACCACATGCAGGAGGCGGGAGCGACGCAGGACCTGGAGCTTGCCTATACGCTGGCCGACGGCGTCGAATACATCCGCGCCGGGATCGCGGCGGGCCTTACCGTGGACCAGTTCGCGCCGCGCCTGTCCTTCTTCTGGGCGGTGGGCATGAACTTCTTCATGGAGGTGGCCAAGCTGCGCGCCGCGCGCCTGCTCTGGGCCAAGCTCGTGAAGGGCTTCGACCCGCAATCCGAGAAGTCGCTGCCGCTTCGCACCCATTCCCAGACCTCCGGCTGGTCGCTCACCGCCCAGGACGTGTTCAACAACGTGGCGCGCACCTGCATCGAGGCCATGGCGGCGACCCAGGGCCATACCCAGTCGCTGCACACCAACGCGCTTGACGAGGCGCTGGCCCTGCCCACGGATTTCTCGGCCCGCATCGCCCGCAACACGCAGCTCTTCCTGCAGCAGGAAAGCGGCACCACGCGCATCATCGATCCGTGGGGCGGCTCCTATTACGTGGAGCGCCTGACCTACGAGCTCGCGCACAGGGCCTGGAGCCATATCCGGGAGGTGGAGGAGCTCGGCGGCATGGCGAAAGCCATCGAGGCGGGCATTCCGAAGCTGAAGATCGAGGAGGC
>DATHAU010000248.1:0-6779 GCA_035296545.1 Microvirga sp. | reverse complement strand
CCATGCCCCGGTCGTCATCGGGCGGGACGAAGACCGCAGCGCCGTCCCACAACTCGCGGAACGTTGGAATATCCGACAGAACGAGAGCGCATCCCGCCTGCGCCGCCTCGAGAACGGCCAGCCCGAAGGGCTCGTAGCGGGCGGCCGAAAGGAAGATCGGCCTTGCGCTCAGATACCGCGCCACATCCGCGTCGCTCAACCGGCCGAGAGCCGCCACATGCCGGGCCCCGATGCGGGCGTCGTTGGGCCCCTGGAGCGGCCCGGCCGCCACCACCGGGATTGAGAGGCGCGCGGCCGCGCGGTCGATGCCCGCAAGGTTCTTGCCCTCGTCCCACAGGCGTCCGGCCGTGAAGACGAAGGTCTTGGACGAACCGCCCCTGCGGCTGTCCTGCGAGGTGCGGCGCCCGTTCCTCACAACATGGGGCGCCTGCGCCAGATCGTAGCAAAGCGCCGTCGCGTGGGCGAAGGCCGCTGTGGGAGCAAGCAGCATGCTGGCTCCTCGATACCCCTGCCTGACCAGGTCGGTTCGCCACTCGAAGGCATCCGGCAGCGGGCCGCCGCGGACCGCCTGCCACCAGGTGGCGACGCAGGAATGGCAGACCGAGACGACCGGGGCGGGGAAGCTTGCGCTGGCGGCCAGGGCGGGAGCATTGAGGTGGACGATGTGGGGCTCGATCGCCGCAGCCAGGCGGGCGATGGCGCGTCCGGCCTCCTCCACCTCGTCCCGTCTGTCGGCGGTCCAGTCGAGGGGCAGACCCGTCTGAACAAGCTTCACTCCGGACACCTCGGCCCGGCGCTGCTGATCGGCGGACGGCACGGGCCCGAGCACGGCAAGGGTCGTCTCGACCCCATGCGCCCGCAATCCGCCCGCAAGATCGACGGCATATTGCCAGACGCCGCCGACGGCATCGGCCGTCATGAGCACGCGCAGCTTCGCCTCCTGGTCCGGCGATGCCGACATGCGGTCTCCAAAGCTCCCCACGCCAGCAGTTGTCACGACAGGGCCTCTGCCGCCTGACGATGGGCATGGGAAGGCTCCGGGCGCGCGGGCCCCCGCTCCTCCTGCAGCCATTGGGCCAAAGCGGCGACGCCCTTGCGCCAGGGGGTCGCGGGCTTGAGGCCGAGTTCGCGGACTGCCAGGCGCGTATCGGACACGTAGTAGCGCTGGTCGCCCGCGCGCCAGTCGGAATAGACGGTCTCCACCGGGCGCCCGATCACGTCCTCGATGTGGGTCATGAGCTGTTTCAGGCTGACGGCATTCGACGCCCCTCCGCCGAGATTGAAGGCGCGCCCCTGAACCGACCCGATATGTTTCCAGGCCGAGGCATAGGCCTCGACGGCGTCGGAGATGTCGAGGACGTCGCGCACCTGGCATCCGTCCCCGTAGATGGAGATCGGTTCTCCCTTGAGCGCCTGGATCAGGAAGTGGGCGACCCAGCCCTGATCCTCGGTTCCCATCTGGCGCTGCCCGTAGATGCAGCTCATGCGCAGCACGCAGGTGGGCACGCCGAACGAGCGGGCATAGTCGAGCACATATTGTTCGGCGGCTCCCTTCGAGCAGCCATAGGGCGTGTGAAAATCGAGAGGGCGATTCTCGCCGATGCCGTGGGCGCGGATCGCAGGGTCGCGGGGAACATAGGCATCGTTGGTCTTGTCCAGGGCAACGTCCGCCAGATCGCCATAGACCTTGTTGGTGGAGGCGAAGACAAGGGGAACGGGCTCGCTGCGCCGCCGGAGCGCTTCGAGCAGGTTCAAGGTGCCCAGGATGTTGATCTCGAAATCCTCGCGGGGATTGGCGAGGCTGGTGGTGACGGCCACCTGGGCCGCCATGTGGAAGACCGCCTGGGCATCGCCCGCCGCGTCGGCCAGGGCCGTCTCGTTGCGGATGTCGTCGACAACGGCGGAGATCTTGCCCGGATGCCGTTTCTTGAGCCAATCGAGATTCTGCTCGACGCCGGGGCGCGCAAGGGTGTCGTAGACGAGAACGTCATGACCTTCGCGCGCGAAGCGATCGGCGAGGTTCGACCCGATGAAGCCCGCGCCGCCGGTCACGAGAACGGGACGGCGGCGCAGGGGCGTCGGGGCAGCGGGCTTGTCGGTCTCGCTCATGCCACGAGACCCCGCGCTTCCAACTCCTTGCGCGCCTCCTGCACGAGGTCCTTGGCCTCCTGCTTCGCCACCCATTCGGCGAGTTCCGCCAGCCCTTCCTGGAAGTCGCGGCGCGGGGAATAGCCCAGTTCCTGCCGGATCTTCGCGATGTCGGCGATGCAGTGGCGGATGTCGCCGATCCTGGCCTTGCCGGCGATCTCGGGCGCGATGGGACGGTTCATGGCCTTGCCGACAAGCTCCGCCACCTCGCAGACCGTGCGGTCCTCGCCGCTGCCCACGTTGAACACCCCGCCGGGAGCCTTTTCGTGCTCGAGCGCCAGGATGAAGGCCTGCGCTACGTCCTCCACATGGACGAAGTCGCGGCGCTGCCGGCCGTCCTCGAAGATCATCGGCGGCTGCCCGTTATGGAGGCGCGACGAGAAGATGGCGAGAACGCCCGTATAGGGATTGGACAGGGCCTGCCCCGGCCCGTACACGTTCCAGAGCCGCAGCGCCACGCCCTCCATACCGTAAGCCGGGGCAACGGTGAGGGTCAGGCGCTCCTGAACATATTTCGAGAGGGCATAGACGGACGCGAGGGCCGGGCGCTTCCACTCGGGCGTCGGCGCGGGGATCAGGGGCCGCCCCTGCCCATCCACCGGGTCCCAGGGCGCATCTTCGCTTGCCCGCGGCGTACGCACCACGTCCTGCAGGACATTGCCGTCCGCGTCGCGATAAAGACCCTCGCCGTAGATGCTCATGGACGAGGCGACGACGACCCGCTTCACCGGGTTGTCGATGAGTTGCTGGAACAGCACCGCCGTGCCGTAATCGTTCACGGAGACATAACGGTCGATGGCGTACATGCTCTGGCCGACGCCCACCTCCGCGGCCAGATGAACCACCTTCGTGGCGCCCTTCAGGGCCCGCAGAACCGCCGTCTCGTCGCGGATGTCGCCGACGACGACTTCCACTTCGGGATCGAGCCCTTCAGCCTGCGTCCTGTCGCCGTGCACCTGTTCGATCAGGCCGTCGAGAACGCGGACCCAGTGCCCGCGCTCCAGGCAGGCCCGCGCCACATATCGCCCGATGAAGCCTGCGCCGCCGGTAATGAGGATCGTATCCGTCACAAGGTGCCTCCGGGTCGTTTCTGTGCTGGGAAGAGAACTTGAAGAGCGATGGCCGCATCCTTGCTAGGGCAACCGACACATTACAACGGTCTGTTTCCAACTGACCCCTTTGACGGGGCGAGAGGGTCCTCATCAGACGCCGCATGAGACCTCTCGCAAGCTTGGCTTGCCGGCAATCCAACTCCAAGGCTTCATCTTTGTTCCTTGCCGCTTCGAGGAGGTTGGACGCTCAATCCTTGGGATAAGGTTCTAGGGCAAGAGTCGCGGGGCAGGAGTCCTTTCAGAGGAATGGGCGCTCGGAACAACGGCTACCCTCGTACGTTGACGGCTAAGCTTGGGGATGCGCCGCCGGGCCGATGGCTTGTCGCCTCCTTCGATCCGGCCCGAAAAGGGCAGCGATCCGTCCTGTCGTACATGGAGAGGTCCGTCATGAGTTCAAGCAAGGTTCGCGTGGGGATCGTCGGCGTCGGCAATTGTGCCTCATCCTTCGTGCAGGGCCTTTCTTATTATCGCGACGCGAAGGGCAACGAGCCCGTGCCCGGCCTGATGAACGTGGAACTCGGCGGATATCATATCGGCGACATCGAAATCGCATCGGCTTTCGACGTGAATGCCTCGAAGGTCGGCCGCGACGTTTCCGAAGCGATTTTCGCCGAGCCCAACAACACGCAGCGCTTCGCGCCGGTGCCGATGAGTGGAATCGCGGTCAATCGCGGCAGGACCCTGGACGGCCTGGGCAAGTACCTGCGCGACGAGATCGACGAATCGCCGGAGGAGGAGGCCAATGTCACCGAGATCCTGCGCCGATCCCGCACGGATGTGCTCGTGTCCTACCTGCCGGTGGGATCGCAGAGGGCGACCGAATGGTATGCGGAGCGCGCGCTGGAAGCGGGCTGCGCCTTCGTGAACTGCATCCCGGTCTTCATCGCGTCCAATCCCGAATGGCGCAGGCGCTTCGAGGAGCGCGGGCTTCCCATCGTGGGCGACGATATCAAGAGCCAGGTCGGCGCCACCATCGTGCACCGCATGCTGGCCAACCTGTTCCGCGAGCGCGGCGTGCGGCTCGACCGCACCTATCAGCTCAATTTCGGCGGCAACACCGATTTCCAGAACATGCTGGAGCGGGAGCGGCTGGAATCGAAGAAAATCTCCAAGACCCAGGCGGTGTCGAGCCAGCTCGACATTCCCCTTCCGGCCGGCGACATCCATGTGGGCCCGAGCGATCACGTGCCGTGGCTCACCGACCGCAAATGGGCCTACATCCGCATGGAAGGCACCGCCTTCGGCGGCGTTCCGCTGAACGTGGAGCTGAAGCTCGAAGTGTGGGACTCGCCCAACTCCGCCGGCATCGTGATCGACGCGGTGCGCTGCGCGAAGCTGGCCATGGACCGCAAGATCGGCGGCGCGCTCACCGGCCCGTCGAGCTATTTCATGAAGTCCCCGCCGCAGCAATTCACCGACCACGAGGCCCGCGAAAGGACCCTGCGCTTCATCGGCGGTGAAGACGATTGAGGCGGGGGCTCGAGACGTGACCACCACGTTCTTCCTCGTGCGTCATGCGGCCCATGACCGGGTCGACACGATGCTGTGCGGGCGAATGCCCGGGGTCAGGCTGGGCGAGGCGGGGAAGGCCCAGGCCCGCCGCCTCTCCGAGCGCTTCGCCCACGAGAATATAGCCTGTATCCGAACGAGCCCTCTCGAACGGGCCATGGAAACCGCAGAACCCATCGGAGCGCGCATCGGCAGGCCCCTGGAGATCTGCGAGGCCATCGCCGAAATCGATTTCGGCGCCTGGACCGGGACAGGTTTCGAGGCCCTGAGCCGGGACCCGCGCTGGAACGCCTGGAACAACGCCCGCGCCGTCAGCCGCCCGCCCGAGGGCGAGACGATGCTCGAAGCGCAGGGCCGCATCGTCAAGGCCATCGGAGAGTTGCGCGAGCGCTATCCGGGCAGGTCCGTGGTTCTGGTGAGCCACGGCGACGTGATCAAGGCCGCCCTGCTCTATTGCCTCGGACTGCCCATCGACGCCTATGGGCGCTTCGAGGTCGAGCCTGCCTCCATCAGCACTCTCGTCGTGGGCGATTGGGGCACCAAGGTCTTGCGCTTGAACGAGGTGGTGGCCGCATGAAGATCGTCGTGTTCGGCCTCACCATCTCGTCATCCTGGGGCAACGGCCATGCAACCCTGTGGCGGGGCCTGTGCCGCGCGCTCTCCCGCCGGGGGCACAGAATCGTCTTCTTCGAGAAGGATGCGCCCTACTACGCCATGAACCGGGATCTGTTCGAGATCCCGGGAGGCGAACTCGTGCTTTACGATACGTGGGACTCCGTCGCGCCCCGCGCGAGGGCCGACATCGCCGATGCGGATGTCGCCATGGTGACCTCCTACTGCCCGGACGGCATCGCGGCGACGGAACTGGTGCTCGATGCGCCAGGCGCCAAGCGGATCTTCTACGATCTCGACACCCCCATCACCCTCTCCCGCCTTCAGGCGAAGGAAACGACCACCTATATCGGCCCCAGGGGCCTCGGCGAGTTCGATTGGGTTCTCAGCTATACCGGGGGCGGGGCTCTCGAAAAGCTGCGCACGGAACTGGGCGCGCAGCGGGTCGCGCCCCTCTACGGGCATGTGGATCCGGATATTCACCGGCCGGTGGCGCGGGTGGAGCATTATGCGTCGGACCTGTCCTATCTCGGCACCTATGCGGCGGATCGCCAGGCGGCCTTGCAGCGCCTCTTCATCGAGCCTGCCGCCCTTCGTCCTCACAAACGCTTTCTCATCGGCGGCGCGCAGTATCCGCAGGACTTCCCCTGGTCGCCCAACATCCATTTCGTTCAGCACCTGCCGCCGGCCGAGCACCCCGCCTTCTTTTCCTCCTCGCGCCTGACGCTCAACGTGACGCGCCAGGCCATGGCTGAGATGGGATGGTGCCCGTCCGGGCGCCTGTTCGAGGCATCCGCCTGCGGCGTCCCCATCCTGTCCGACACCTGGGACGGCCTCGACAGCTTCTTCGAGCCCGGTCGGGAGATCCTTCTTGCCCGAACGATGGAGGAGGCCGTGGACGCGCTCGATCTCGGCGATGCCGAACTGAAACGGATCGCAGGGGCCAGTCGCGAGCGAACGCTGGAACAGCACACATCCGACCGCCGGGCGCAAGAGCTTGAGATTCTGCTGGCGAGTCCCAGTTCCCCCTCTCGATCGGATGGCCGTTCCCAGGCCATGATGGAGGCTTGAAGCCATGTGGGGGATCGTGCCCGCAGCGGGAATCGGCAGCCGCATTCAGCCGCTGGCCTTTTCCAAGGAGCTCCTGCCGGTCGGCAGCCGTCTCGACAACGGGGTCGAGCGCCCCTGCGCGGTGAGCGAGTATCTCGTCGAGCGCATGATCCATGGCGGGGCCGACAAGATCTGCTTCGTGATCTCGCCCGGCAAGTCCGACATCATGGAATACTACGGAGCAAGCTACGGGAACGCCTCCATCGCCTACGTGGTTCAGCCGGAGCCCCGGGGATTATGCGACGCGATCTTCCGCGCCGCTCCCCTCATTCCGCCCGATGAGGGCGC
>DATHAU010000247.1:0-5124 GCA_035296545.1 Microvirga sp. | reverse complement strand
CGCCGTCGATGACCTGGCCCTCTTCGAGGTTGGCCACGAGCTCGGAGCGCTGCTCGGCGCGGCTCTCTTCGAGAACCGTGCGGCGGGACACCACGATGTTGCCGCGGCGGCGGTCCATCTTGAGGATCTGGAACGGCTGCGACACGCCCATGAGCGGGGTGACGTCGCGCACGGGGCGGATGTCCACCTGGGAGCGGGGCAGGAACGCCACGGCGCCGTCGAGGTCGACCGTGTAGCCGCCCTTCACCTGGTTGAAGATCACGCCGTTGACGCGCTCCTGGGCCTCGAAGGCCTTTTCGAGCTTCACCCACGATTCCTCGCGGCGGGCCTTGTCGCGGGAGATGACGGCCTCGCCCAGCGCATTCTCGATGCGCTCCACGTAGACCTCGACCTCGTCGCCGACCTTGACCGTCTGGTCGCGGTTGGGACCGGCGAATTCCTTGAGGGCGACGCGTCCCTCGGTCTTGGCGCCGATATCGATGACCGCGACGTCCTTTTCGATCGCGACCACCTTGCCCTTCACGACCGAGCCTTCGCTGATCTCGTTCGTGAGGAAGGATTCTTCGAGCAGGGCCGCGAAATCTTCACGGCTCGGCTGTTGCAAAGCTGCAGACATAGGTTCTCCTGAATGGCCCATCTTTAAGGGGCAACGCCGGCGGCTCGTGTGAACGGGCCGTTTCCCCCGCCGCTGCCAGGAACGCCCCTTCAGGGCCAGGTTCCAGGCATGCCGCTCCTTGGAGCGGGCCGGCGCATCGTCGGCGGATGGAAACGCTTCATCCGCCAGGGCCTTGCCGGAACGCCGCCGGAGCGCGCCCTGCGCGCCTCGACCGTGCAAACCGTCAATGTCCTGGCGGATGGGCGTTCCTTTACCGCAATCGGCCCGGGATCACAAGGGTTTCGAGCCTGGGGGCTCCCTGAGGCAACCCGCCTGAAACGGCGGGCCTGCGGCCATGCACAGCCGGAGCCGGGCGCCGGTCTGTTGAGAATCGGCCACAGCCGAGCATTTCCTTGATGCGGGGGACCCTGCCTGCGGGACGAAGGCAGCGGCTGGTGTTATAGCGTTGGGCGCATGCAAGCCGCTCAGTCCCTCACGCCCAAATCCCTCACGCCCTTCCTGTTGAACGTCGCGCCGGTTCTGCCCGTCTTCATCTGGGGACCGCCGGGAATCGGAAAATCGGCTCTGGTCAGGGACTTTGCCGCCGCCGTGGGGCTGCCCTGCGTCTCCCTGCTGGGGTCGCAGCTCGCGCCGGAGGACATCATCGGCGTTCCGCAGATCGTGGACGGCAGGTCCCGGTTCTGTCCGCCGACCCTCATCGCCAGGGACGAGCCCTACTGCCTTTTCCTCGACGAATTGAACGCCTGCTCCCAGGAGGTGCAGAAGGCCTTCTACTCGCTGATCCTGGACCGGCGCATCGGCGAGTTCACCCTTCCTGCGGGAACCATCGTGATCGGCGCGGGCAACCGCGCGGAGGACGCGGCGATCACCCGCCCGCTCTCCTCCGCCCTGGTGAACCGGCTCGTGCATGTCCAGCTGCGCGCCTCCTCCCGCGACTGGCTCGAATGGGCGGCTCAGGCGGACGTGCACGAGCTCGTCGTGTCCTATCTGACCAACCGCTCCGACCATCTCTGGTCGAAGCCGCCGAAGCACGAAGAGCCGTTCTCCACGCCGCGCTCCTGGGACATGCTGTCCAGAACCCTGAAATCCTATGGCCCCGGCATCACCCTGGAGGAGATCCGGGTGCTTTCGTCGGGGCTCCTGACCCCGTCCCACGCGCAGCAATTTCAGGCTTTCGCCAAGCTCAGGGAGCGCGCCCACGACCTGTCGGCGATCATCAAGGGCGAACGCAGCTGGCCCGAGAGGCCGGACGAGCGCGACATCCTCTACTTTCTCGTTCAGCAGCTGCGGGACCGGCTCATCAAGGAGCTGCCGGAGGATGAAAGCAAGGTGGGCCGGGAGGCGCGGGAGCTGGCGAACCGCTCGAAGGAGCTGATGACGTCCCTTGCGCGAATCTCGACCGAACTCGCCCAGCTCGTCGTCACCGAGACCGAATCGGGCCTCGCCCTGCCGGGCTGGTTCACGGTTGAGCTGGTGAAGGCCCTGCCGCGCCTGGCGCAGCGAAACCGGTGACATGAGCAGGACCGGCCGGGAGCCCCCGAAGGAGAATCTGCGCGCCATCCTGCGGGGCATCGAAATCCTGCACGCACACCATCTCTTCGGCCACTTGGCCCACGGCACCTGGAAACCTGCGCGTCCCAGTCTCCCCTTCCCGAAGGACGGCTATGCCCGGATCACAGTGGGCCCGCGATCGGGATGGACGGCGGGGAACAGTCACAGACGCGCCGCCGACTGGACGATAGAGGCCAATGTCTGGCGGCGCGTGGAACCGGCGGAATGGGCCCATGTCTTCGCGCAGGCCTTTCTCCATGTGTATTTCAACCACCTCGACGTCACGCGCGCCGATGCCGTCTGGCAGATCGCCTGCCAGACCATCGCGGTGGACTTCCTGAGAAATGTGGGCTGCGGGTCGCGCCCCGCCGATCTTCCCTATCCTGACCTGCCCCCTCCGGGTCGGACGGTGGAGGACGTTGTCGAGGTTTTCGAGAACGACCCGCAGTCCATGCGCCCTTACGGCGGGACGGGCCTCGCCGGTTCGGACCAGCCCACCTGGATCGTCGCAAGCGGAACCCCTGCCTTCGCGCCGGAGGGCGTGCGCGAGAGGACGAAGACGCTCGGCGCCGCCATCCGTCGAAGCGTCATGAGGGCCATCGAGGACGCCGGTTCCGCAGCGCGCCCCGTGGCGAAAGCCAATCCCGGCTCCCTGGCCGAGGAGGCGCGAAGCTGGTTCATCACCCATTATCCGCTCCTCGCCTCCCTGGCGGCGGCCTTCGAGATCGTCGAGGATGCGGAGATCTGCGCGCAATACGACATTGCCATCGCGGCCGTCGACTCGGAGATCCGCCGCGTCTACATCAATCCCAAATTTCCCTGGACGAAGGGCGGGATGCGGTTCGTGATGGCCCATGAGCTCCTGCATGTGGGCCTGCGCCACGAGGAGCGCCGCCAGGGCCGCGACGCCTATCTATGGAATATCGCCTGCGACTACGTCATCAACGGCTGGCTCGTGGAGATGGGGGTCGGCGAGATCCCGATCGACACCCTCATGCTGGACCCGGAGCTCGGCCTCGAGAAGGAATCGGCGGAAGCCGTCTACGACCGCATCGTCGGCGACCTGCGGCTGATCAGGCGCCTGAACAAGGGGCGCACCCTGAGGGGCCAGGGCAAGGTGGACATTCTCGGCGACAGGCCGCCGAAATGGTGGACCGGGCCCGGCTTCGATCTCGATTCCTTCTACCGGCGCGCCCTTGCGGAGGGACTGGAGCTCCACCTGTCGCGGGGACGAGGCCTGCTCCCCGGCAACCTCGTCGAGGAGATCAAGGCCCTCCAGCACCCGCCCATCCCCTGGGACGTGAGGCTCGGGCAGTGGCTCGACGATTTCTTTCCTCCCTTGGAGCGGCGGCGCAGCTTCGCCCGCTCCAGCCGCCGTCAATCCTCCTCGCCCGACATCCTCCGCGCCGTGTGGGAGCGACCCCCGGAGCGGGTGGCGACGCGCACATTCGGAGTTATCCTCGACACTTCCGGCTCCATGCCGCCATGGGCCCTGGCCCGCGCCCTCGGGGCCATCTCCAGCTACGCCATGAGCCGGGAGGTCTTCCTGGTCCGCATCATCCAATGCGATGCGGGCTTTCACGACATGGGCTATGTGGATCCGGAATCCCTGCTCCAGACGGTCGAGGTCCAGGGCCGCGGCGGAACAATCCTGCAACCGGCCATCTCCTTTCTGGAAGAGGACGAGCGCTTTCCCAAGGATGCCCCCATCCTGGTCATCACGGACGGGGCCTGCGACGTGCTGGCGATCAGGCGGCGGCATGCTTTCCTCATGCCGGAGGGATGCCGCCTGCCCTTCCGAACGGCTGCTCCCGTCTTCGCCTTCGAGCCGGTCTCCCGGAAGCAGCCCTAGGCCGGCGCCTCCGAGCGCCGCGCCTGGGCGAGGGTCCAGTCGAGGGCCTGTTCGAGGCGGTCGTTGCCCCAGAACATCTCCCCGTCCTCGGCCAGGAAGGTGGGCGCGCCGAAGACGCCCCGGGCCTGGGCCTCCTCGTTGAGCCGGCGCAGGCGGCTCTTGTTGGCGTCGGCCTGCGCCTCCGCCAGGATGGCGTCCGGGTCGAGGGACAGGCCCGCCAGGATGCCGGAGAGCGCCTCCCGGTCCGCGATGTCGCGGCCCCCGGCGAATTCCGCCGCGTAGACGGCGCGGGTGAAGGCCGGGGTCCAGCCCCGGTCCGCCCCGAGAAGCGCGATGCGGGCGGCCAGCAGGCCGTTCTGCGGGAACGGGGCCGGGCGGTAGAACGGCACCCCGAACCGCGCCGCCTCCCGCTCCATGTCGCGCCACATGTAGCGGCCCTTGGCGGGATAGAGGTTGAAGGGCGAGGAGGACCACCCCTGCGCCGAGAAGATCGGCCCGAGCAGGAAGGGCCGCCAGACGAGGGCCACCCCGGCCTCCTCCGCCATGGCCTCGATCCGCATGGCGGCGAGGTAGGAATAGGTGGAGGCGAATTCGTACCAGAATTCGAGGATGGGCCGCCGCGCCATGATCGTCTCCCGCCAAAAGCCAGTCGCCGCGCCACAGGACTAAACGGTTTTGCCCGGCCCCGGCAGCATCCCCCGCTCCGGGGAGGAATGCGGGAGAAGCATAGCGGGCCGCATTTGCCCGTTGCGCCGGAAAAACTCTTGTTCTAAGTCGCCAGCACCCTTTTCTTCGGAAGCTCAACCATGGCTGACAAGCGCGTGAACAAGGTCGTGCTCGCCTATTCCGGCGGCCTCGACACCTCCATCATCCTCAAGTGGCTCCAGACCACCTATGGCTGCGAGGTGGTGACCTTCACGGCCGATCTCGGCCAGGGCGAGGAGCTGGAGCCGGCCCGCCGCAAGGCCGAGCTTCTGGGCATCAAGCCGGAAAACATCTTCATCGAGGACCTGCGCGACGAGTTCGTGCGCGACTATGTGTTCCCCATGTTCCGCGCCAACGCGCAATACGAGGGCCTGTATCTTCTGGGCACCTCCATCGCTCG
>DATHAU010000246.1:0-8550 GCA_035296545.1 Microvirga sp. | reverse complement strand
CGCCGGATCGCCATCCTGATCTCCGGGCGCGGCTCCAACATGGCGTCGCTGATCGAGGCCGCCCGGGAGCCGGATTTTCCCGGTGAGATCGCCCTGGTTCTGTCGAACCGTCCCGACGCGGGCGGGCTGGAGCGGGCGCGGCAGGCCGGCATCGAGGCGCTCGCGGTCGATCACCGGGCCTATCCCACCCGCGAGGGCTTCGAGGAGGCCCTGGACGCGGCCCTGCGCGAGCGCGACATCGGGTTCATCTGCCTCGCCGGATTCATGCGGGTGCTGACCGATGGGTTCGTGGAGCGCTGGGAGGGACGGATGATCAACATCCACCCGTCCCTGCTGCCCCTGTTCCGGGGCACGCACACCCATCGGCGGGCGCTGGACGAGGGGGTGCTGGTGCACGGCTGCACGGTGCATTTCGTGGCGCCGGAACTCGACGCGGGACCCATCATGGCCCAGGCGGCCGTGCCGGTGATCCCCGGCGACACGGAGGACAGCCTCGCCGCGCGGGTTCTGGTCCAGGAGCACGCGCTCTACCCGCAGGCGCTGCGCATGATCTGCACCGGCCAGGCCCGCCTCGAAGGCGACCGCGTGGTGTTCGCGGCGGGTTGGGATGCCAGCGGGGCATTGCGCTCGCCGGGGTAAATCGCGCGCTCCTCCCTCCCCCTTGCGGGGAGGGATCGAGGGTGGGGGTCGCAGGGTCAAAGCTCGCACCGTCGAGTGAAAAGCTCGACGGCCACTACCGCGCCTCACCCTCAACCTCTCTCACCCAGCCGCACCACCCCCACCCCTCCCCCTCCCCGCAAGGGGGAGGGGAAAGTGGTGCGTTTCACCGGGGGTGATCGCGAGCGGCAGCCTTACAGGGTCGGCCGCGCGAGGTTGCAGGCGTCGAGGGCCTTGAGGGCCTTGTCGCGGGCGGTGTCGTTGAACACGCCGGTGTCGCGGTAGGCCTGGACCTCGTCGGCGCTCAAGGCGCGCATGGTCCGGCCCGCGTAGCAGCCGCATTTCCCGGAGACCGCCCCCTCGCTCACGTTCTGGAGCTTGGCCTGCGTGGCGGAGCAGGCCTGGCTCACCCGCGACCGGAGTTCGCCCATGCTGGCGGTCTTGAGCGCCGGATCGGGCTGGTAGTTGGTCGGCATGTTGGAGGCGGCGGCAAAGGCCCCGGTCGAGGCAGCCGCGATGGCGGCCGCGGCCAGCAGCGTGCGAAGTGTGAATGACATGGATCGTTCCCCCGGAAACAGAATCGCGTTCAAGCTTAACAACAGGCTCAAGCCTTCTAGATCAAGAATCTGCTCACGGTAAGCTTAAGACTTAGCCAACAACCGGCTCGACTCGTTCAGGTTTTGCGGCGGCGGAGGGATCGGGCGGGAGGTCCGGGGCGGCCTTTTCCAGGGCCACCCGGTTGTCGTGGAAGGCGGCTCCCCCATAGGGCGCGACCTGGTCGCCGCCGGTGAGCGTGTTGATGCCGCGCCCGTGGGGATGGGCCGCGTTGGGCCAGATGCCCTCGGCGATCACCACCCCGCGCCGCACCCCGTCGAACAGGCGCGCGCGGAGATAGACCTCGCCCCGATGGTTCCTGAGCTTCACCCAGTCCCCGTCCTCGATCCCCTGCCGCTCGGCGTCGAGGGGATGGATCATGGCCTCGGGCCGCCCCTCCTTGGCCCGGGAGCCCGGCGTCTCGGTGAAGGTGGAGTTCAGGAAGCTCCGGGCCGGGCTGGTGGCGAGGCGGAAGGGGTATTCCACATTCGCTTCCTCGATGACGCCCCAGTGGTCCGGCAGGGACGGCATCTCGGCCCAGGGCCCCATGGGCCCGTTGTTGGAGGACGGCACCCGGGTCCAGTCCGGCCTGAACCGGAACCGGCCGTCCGGGTAGCCGAAGCCCTTGAGGAAATGCGCCTCGTCGAAGGGAGGCTGCACGTCGATATGAACCTGCTCCTCCAGGTTCTCGATGCTGCCCCGGCCTGAGTTGCGCAGGGTCCAGTCGATGATCTCCCGCGGCTCCATGGCGAAGCCCGGATGCTCGGCCCCCACGCGCCGTGCGATCTCCCGCACCACCTCGTGGTTCGAGCGGCATTCGCCGGGTGGGTCCACCAGCTTGAGGCCGAGCTGGAAATGCTGGTGCCCGCCGCCCTGGTAGAGGTCGTCATGCTCCAGGAACATGGTGGCGGGCAGCACGATGTCGGCCATGAGGGCCGTTTCGGTCATGAACTGCTCGTGCACGCACACGAACAGATCCTCGCGCCCGAAGCCCCGCTTCACCAGCTCCTGCTCCGGCGCGACGGAAACCGGGTTGGTGTTCTGGACCAGCATGGCCTTGACGGGAGGGCCGCCGTACAGCGCCTCCCGGTCTCCCGTGAGGATGCGCCCGATCTGCGACTGGTCCAGCCTGCGGATCGACGGATCGACGGCCTCGTGCCCTTCGATCAGCGCCTTGTTCCAGCCGAAGATGCCGCTGTTGGAGTGGAATGCGCCGCCGCCCTCGTGCCGCCATGCGCCGGTCACGGCCGGGATGCAGGCCGCCGCGTGCATGTTGACCGCGCCGTTGCGCTGGCGCCCGAAGCCGTAGCCGAGGCGGAAGAAGCTGCGTTTGGTCCCGCCCACCAGCCGGGCGAAGGCCTCGATCTCCTCCACCGACAGGCCCGTGATGGCCGACGCCCAGGCGGGGTCGCGGCTGCGCAGATGCGCCTCCAGTTCCCGCGGGCAGTCGGTGTAGTGGTCTAGATAATCCCAGTCCGCGTGGCCGTCGCGGAAGAGCACGTGCATCACCGCGCAGGCGAGCGCCCCATCGGTGCCCGGCCGCACCAGCAGCGCCATGTCGGCCTGCTTCATGGTGGCGTTCATGTAGATGTCCACCGCCACGATCTTGGCCCCGCGCTCCTTGCGGGCGCGCATGGCGTGGGTCATCACGTTGACCTGGGTGTGGACCGGGTTGGTGCCCCAGATCACCACGCAGTCGGACGCCCCCATCTCCCGCGGGTCCGAGCCCGCGAGCTTGCCCGTGCCGGCCACGTAGCCGGTCCAGGCCACGGCGGTGCAGATGGTGGAATACTGGCCCGAATACTTCTTCACGTGGCGCAGGCGGTTGATGCCGTCGCGCATCACCAGCCCCATGGTGCCCGCATAGTAATAGGGCCAGACGGACTCCACGCCGAACGCCCGCTCGGCCCGCAGGAACTCCCGCGCCACGATGTCGAGGGCCTCGTCCCAGGAGATGCGCTCGAAGGACCCCGAACCCTTCGGCCCGGTGCGCCTCAGGGGGTGGAGCAGGCGGTCGGGATGGTGGATGCGCTCCGCATAGCGCGCCACCTTGGCGCAAATGACGCCCGCCGTGTAGCTGTTGCTCTTGGCCCCATGCACCCGCCCGATGCTGCGCCCGTCGATGACCTCCACGTCGAGCGAGCAGGCCGAGGGGCAGTCATGGGGGCAGACGGAGGGGCGATGCTCGATGCGGGGTGCTTGATTCATGATGGGCGCATGATGAGGGAGAGCGGCGGCAAAGAAAAGGCCGCCCGGGGCGGCCTTCGGACGGGTTTCATTCCAGTTCGAAGGGAAGCTCTCACCCGTGGCGACACCCTCTGCTGTCATCCCCGCGCAGGCGGGGAGGTGGAGTCACGGTTGAAGTGCAACACGGTTGATGAGGCTTGAGAAGACCTCGTGAGGGCTGTGGAAGGCAAGACATTTGCGCGGCGTGGTGTTGTAGGCCTGCGCCAGCCGGGACAGCTCGCCCGGCGAGACCACCGCCAGATCCGCCTTGCGCGGCAAGCGCCGCCTGAGCCGGCCGATGGCATTCTCGATCCCGCCTTTCTGCCAGGGCGCATGCGGATCGCAGAAAAAGGTGGGCAGGCCCAGCCTCTCCCTGAGCCGGTAGTGCAAGGCAAACTCCGTGCCGTTGTCGAAGGTCAGGGACCGGCGCATCGCCTCGGGAAGACGGCTCAGCCGCTGGTGCATCTGCTCCAGCACGGCCGCCGCCGTCTTGTTGGGCAGCCGGTCGACCAGAAGCAGGCGGGAGAAGCGCTCGTGCAGGACCAGCATGTACTGGCCATAGCGCGAGAAGGCCATGAGATCGGCTTCCCAATGGCCTTCCACCTTCCGGCTGTCCGCCTCCGGCGGCCGATGAGCCAGGCCCTGGCGGTGCTGGATGAAGCTGGCCGGGGAGCCGCCGCGCCGGCCCAGGCGCCCGCGGCGGCTCTTGCGGCGCGGCAGCAGGCGGTGCCAGTAATCCTTGAGGCTGGAGCGATGGTAGGCATAGCGGTAGATGGACTCGGGGCTGATGATGGGTCTACCGTGTTCACGCGCCAGCCGGCCGGCGATCTGTTCGGGCGAATGTCCCATCGCAAGGCTTTGTCTGACACAAGCGCGCAAGGCTGGCTGGCGCGCCAGCTTGAAGCGGGCATCCCAGCGTCTGCGGCGTCGGGCCAGGGCATGAGCCCGTTCGCCCTCGTAGACGCCGCGCCATTGCTTGGTGGGGCGGGCGTTGCGGTGCAGTTCCCGGCTGATGGTGGCGGCTGAACGCCCCAATCGGTTGCCGATCCAGCGCAAAGAGCAGCCGGCTTTGCGCCACAGCTCGATCTCAACTCGCTCGCGCAAGCTCAAGTGGTTGTAGGTTTGTCCCATCGCCGCAACACCTTAGCAGGTGTTGCACTTCAAATGTGAACTCAGCTCCCCGCCTGCGCGGGGATGACAGCGGAGGGTGTCACCACAGGTGAGTGGATTCCCTTCCCCTCTGCTGCGCTCCGGCCGGTCCGAAGGACCGGCAGAACGACACGGAGGGTCTAACACCCGCTGTCATCCCCGGCGAGCGTAGCGAGGGAAGGGGCCATGGACGTGAAGGCCTTGACCCGAGCGCCTCGTGCCCTCACGAGGTGCGAACCGGATTCGACAGGAAGGAGCCCTCCGATGAAACAATACTTTGCCCTGCTGGCCGCCTACAACGCATGGTGCAACGAGCGTGTCTACGACGCCGCCGCGCAACTGAGCGATGCGGATTACCGCGCGGACCGCGGGGCGTTCTTCAAGTCGCTCCACGGCACCCTGAACCACATCCTCGCGGCCGACCGCATCTGGCTGAAGCGCTTCACGGGCGAAGGCGAGGCGCCGAACCGCCTCGACGCCATCCTGTTCGATAGGCTGGCCGACCTGCGCCCGGCCCGGCAGGCGGAGGACCGGCGGATCGTGCGATACGTGGATGGCCTGACGCAGGAGGTTCTGGACGGAACGATCAGCTTTTGGACCCTGGTCAACCCGAGTCGGGTCACGCAGCCCCTCGCGCCCGCGCTGATCCACGTGTTCAATCACCAGACTCACCATCGTGGGCAGGCCCATTGCATCCTGACGGGCTTGGGTGTCGATGCGCCGGCCCTCGACCTCGTGTACTTCCAGCGCGAAACCGGCATAGGCATGGCATGAATCTCTGGCTGCGCCTGCTTCACCTGATCCTCGCCGGCTTCGTCCGGCCGAGGCTCGATCCTGCAAGAGACGTGTCGCGGCTCGCCTTCCGGGTCTGGCCGCACGACCTCGACACGTCCCTGCACATGAACAACGGCCGCTACTGGACCCTCATGGATCATGGGCGCGCCGACATCATGATCCGCTCGGGCCTGTGGCGCGCCATCGTCAAGCGGGGCTGGGTGCCGGTGGTGAGCGCGGGGCAGATCCGGTTCCGGCGCGAGATGAAGCTGTTCCAGGCCTTCGTCCTGGAGACCCGCATCCTCACCTGGTCCGAGGGCCATGTGGTGATGGAGCACCGGCTCCTGTCGAAGGCCCGGGACGGAAGTCCGGTCCTCAACGCCATCGCCCTGGTCCGGGCAGGGCTCTACGACCGGCGCGAAAGGCGCTACGTTCCCATGAGCCGCCTGCTCGAAGAGATCGGCCTGGAGGCGCAGCCGCCGCAGGCCTCGCCGGAGGTCGAGGCCTTTCTGAGGGCGGAAGAGACATTGAAGAGCGCCGCCTGATGGTCCAAGGTTGCGCCCGATCCTGAATCAGGGAATCCGGTCCCATGCCCCGCGTCATCGACTACTACTTCTCCCTCGTGAGCCCCTGGGCCTATATCGGCCATGGGCCGTTCATGGACATCGTCGAGCGGCATGGGGTGGAGATCAATTACAAGCCGGTTTTCCTCGGGCGGGTCTTTGCGGAAACCGGCGGCCTGCCCCTGGCGCAGCGGCACCCGGCCCGGCAGCGCTACCGCCTCGTGGAGCTGCAGCGCTGGCGGGAGAAGCGGGGCCTGTCCTTCCATCTTCAGCCCAAGCACTGGCCCTTCGACGTGAACCTGGCCGACCGGATGGTGATCGCCATCGGGGCGTCCGGCCGGAGCCCGGACGCCTTCCTGCGCCGCGCCTACGCGGCCGTCTGGGAGGAGGAGCGGAACCTGGGCGACCCGCTGGTCCTGGCGGAGCTGGCCGAACAGGCGGGCCTCGACTCCTCGACGCTCATGGACATCGCCACCGGCAGCACCACCGAGGCGATCTACGCGCTGAACCTCGAGAACGCCGTGGTGGGCGACGTGTTCGGCTCCCCGGCCTATGTGCTCGAGGGCGAGGTTTTCTGGGGCCAGGACCGGCTCGATCTCCTCGACGACGCCCTGACGAGCGGGCGCGCGCCCTTCAAGCCGGACGTTTGAGACAAACCATGCAGCAGCACAAGACCATCGGGCTCATCGGCGGGATGAGCTGGGAAAGCTCGGCCGAATACTACCGCATCGTCAATCAGGAGATGCAGAAGCGGCTCGGCGGCGTGCATTCGGCGCGCAGCCTCATGTGGTCCGTGGATTTCGGCGAGATCGAGCGGCTTCAGCACCGGGGCGAATGGGACAGGCTCGCGGGCGAGATGAAGGACGCGGCCCTGCGCCTGGAGCGCGGCGGCGCGGATTTCGTGGTGCTCTGCACCAACACCATGCACCGCCTGGCCGACGCGGTGGTGGCGGCGGTGGAGATCCCGCTGCTCCACATCGCCGACCCGACGGCGCAACGGATCAAAGCGGCCGGCTTCGAGCGGATCGGCCTTCTCGGCACCGCCTTCACCATGGAGCAGGATTTCTACAAGGGACGCCTGCGGGACCATTACGGCCTGGACGTCATGATCCCGGACGCAAGGGATCGGCGCGTCGTTCACGAGATCATCTACAAGGAGCTGGTCGTCGGAGAGATCCGCCCTGAGTCGCGGGAGGCCTATCGGGCCGTCATGGCCCGCCTGATCGAGCGGGGCGCTCAGGCCATCATTCTCGGCTGCACCGAGATCATGCTGCTCGTCTCCGACCGGGACAGCGCCGTGCCGCTCTACGACACCACCACGATCCACGCCGTCGCCGCGGTCGATCATGCCCTGACGCCGTGAGGCTCGGCGTCCTGCGGGCTATTCCGCCGCCACCTTGGTGGCGCGCCACTGGGTGAGAAGGGCGCGCAGGGCTGCGGGCTTGAGGGGCTTGTTCAGCACATGGATGTGCATGGAGGCGGCGGCCTCGCGCACCGCCGGGGTGCGGTCGGCGGTGACCAGAATGGCAGGGGTGTCGACCTGCGTCTTCCAGCGCAGGGACTTGATGAGCTCCAGCCCGTCGCCCTCGTCCAGGTGGTAATCCGCCACGATCACGTCCGGGGGCAGCCGGTGGTCCCGGATGGCCTGATGGGCGGTCTCCAAGTCGGATGCGGTCCAGACCTCGCAGGCCCAGCCCGAGAGCAGCAGGCGCATGCCTTCGAGAATGGCGGGCTCGTTGTCGATGACGAGCACGCGCAGGCCCGAGAGCGCCGTCGCCGGGGTCCGGGGCGGCTCGGGGGCTGCGGCCGTGGCCGGCAGGGCCGCCACCACGGGCGCCTCGACCCGGAACACGGAGCCCCGCCCGACCTCCGAGGTGAGCGTCACCGGATGCTTGAGCACGCGGCCGATGCGCTCGACGATGGAGAGGCCGAGCCCGAGGCCGCGGGCGGCCTTCATGCCCTGGTCCAGGCGCTGGAACTCCCGGAACACGATGCGCTGCTTCGAGGGCGGAATGCCCAGGCCCGTATCCCAGACCTGGAGCGAGAGATGGTGGCCGCGCCGCCTGGTGCCGACCACCACCCGTCCCGACGGCGTGTATTTCACCGCGTTGGAGATGAGGTTCTGCAACAGCCGCCGCAGCAGCCGCCGGTCCGACCGGATGCTGAGCGAGCAGGGCACGAAGGTGAGCTTCAGGCCCTTGTTGCGCGCGATCGGGTCGAACTCGCGCTCGAGCTGGCGGAACAATTCGTCGATGCGGAAGCTCGACCATTGCGGCTTCATGGCCCCGGTGTCGAGGCGCGAGATGTCGAGGAGGGCGGTGAGGATTTCCTCCACCGCGTCGAGGGAGGCGTCGATGTTCTCGGCGAGCGTCGAGTCCCCCGCCTCCCGGTCCCGGTCCACCAGGGAGGTGGCGTAGAGGCGGGCGGCGTTGAGGGGCTGGAGGATGTCGTGGGACGCGGCGGCGAGGAAGCGGGTCTTGGAGATGTTGGCCTCGTCCGCCTCGGCCTTGGCGCTCCGGAGCGCCTCGTTGAGGCGCGTCAGCTCCTCCGTGCGCTCCCGGACGCGCTGCTCCAGGGTCTCGTTGGC
>DATHAU010000245.1:0-3247 GCA_035296545.1 Microvirga sp. | reverse complement strand
GAGCCAGAACATGCAGCTTGAGAGATAGCAGGCTCGCTGAGCCAGGCTGAGACCCCGCTTGAGAGCCGGGTTCTTCATCAGGAAAATCTGCATCATGCCCGTGCACCAGCGGGTGCGTTGGCCGATGAAGGAGGCGAAGGTCTCCGGCTGCAAGCCCGCAATCAGAGGCTTGTCCACATAGATGCTCTTCCAGCCGTTTGCATGGAGCTCGAGAGCCGTTTCGCAATCCTCGGTGATCGAGGACCCGGCGAACCCGCCGGCCTGCTCGAGGGCCGTGCGGCGGAGAACGGCGGCGGAACCGCAGAAGAAGGCGGCGTTCCACTTGTCGAGCCCCTTCTGGATCATGCCATAGAACATCTCGTTCTCGGAGGGCATGCGGTCGAAGGTCGAAAGGTTCTTCTCGAGGGGATCGGGATTGATGAAGAAATGTGGTGTCTGAACGAGAAACAACTTGGGGTCCCGTGAAAAGAACCCGACTGTCTCGGTCAGGAAGTCCCTCGTCGGCGCATGATCGGCATCGAAGACAACGACCAATTCGCCTTTCGAATGGAGGAGACCGTTCGAAAGATTACCCGCCTTGGCATGCACGTTGCGATCGCGGGTGAGGTACCTGACCCCGAGTTCGTGGCAAAGCTGTTGCAGCTCTTGCCTACGCTTCAGGGCGGCGTCGGCCACCAGGGGATCAGCCGACTTGACTTTCTGATCGGTTCCGCCGTCATCGAGAAGATAAACGGTCAACTTGTCTTGGGGGTAGTGCATGGCCTTGGCGGCGGAAAGGGTCATGGCCAGCAAGGCCGCATCCTCATTGTAGGATGGGACGAACACGTCGACCGTTGGCGCCTGCTCGTCGGAGAGCCGCTGCGCCCGCGGACGCTGTATGGGGCGCGAGATCACGAAGAGGCTCAGTCCCAGCATGACAACGCAGAACATTTCCGCCGCATAGATCATGAGGCCCGGGATGAAGTCCAAGAGGCTGTTTGCCGCTGGCAGCGTTGCGGTCGTGCGCCAGTAGACATAGCGGAGAACCAGGAGAGCTCCCAGGGCGAAGAACAGATGACGCCAGTAGCCCTGCAGATTGAGAAGCTTGATCGCCGCCATTGCGGCAAGGCACATCATGGCGATGGCCCATTGCGTTTGGGTTCCTACAGGTTGCAGGACCAGAAACAATGCCGGTATTGATGTAATCAAGTATAGTCCAAATGAGATCGTTCGCAGCATTGCCCCCTCCAAGACTCAGCAGAATATGGCTGAAATGATATGGTTAAGGTAAGCTGGGAGGTGGCCGCGAAACTATTCCTCAAATAGGTCTGCAGTGTAATCTGAGGTGGTAGCCTAAAATGGAAGTCAGACCTTGCTCATATACTAATTTGCAGACGGGCCTGCTTTCTTTCTTGCGGGGAGACTATGCCGCCGGAGTATGGCTGCTCGGGAATTCATAGCCGTGTAGCGCTGTATTTTGCGTAGGCGGCAAAAGCCCGCAACGAGGTCGAGTTTACCGAAAGCATGCTGAGTCAAATAATATAAAAATCGCGCTCGCTCATAGCGAGATTGGCCTTGAGCTTCACGAAAAGGATCGGCTGGCGGCTGCCTGAACCATCCGGGTCGTAATAG
Organism: Microvirga sp.; assembly: GCA_035296545.1. Taxonomy (GTDB): domain Bacteria; phylum Pseudomonadota; class Alphaproteobacteria; order Rhizobiales; family Beijerinckiaceae; genus Microvirga. Next base: position 1,636 of record DATHAU010000245.1, on the reverse strand, counting down.
AGGCAACCCGTGTTCTTGTTGTAGACCAGATGGTCATTCCTATCCTGCGCCTTGCTGCCGATGGTGAAGAAGTCCGGATTGAGTGCGCCTGGCTTACCAAGTTTCCCGAACAGCTTGTTCTCCAGGCGGATCGCATCATCCTGCACGTTGAAGTCGGTGATCGTGTCTGCATTGGTCCTGGCGTCCAGCGGGCTTCTGAAGATGAAAATGTCCCGTCCCCAGCCGCCGGACAGGGCATCGTTGCCGGATCCCCCATCGAGGTGATCGTTTCCCGCATCACCATAGAGCTTGTCGCTGCCGTCGCCGCCATGGAGCGTATCGGTATGCACACCCCCATAGAGGGTATCGCGCCCGATCTGACCCAGCAGCTTGTTGCTTTCTGTTCCGCCGTAAAGACGGTCGTTGCCGGCGCCGCCATCCACATGATCCTGTCCGACATCGCCATAGAGCCGGTCATCGCCATCGCCTCCATAAAGGCTGTCATTGCCGGATCCCCCGTATAGGCGGTCGCTGCCGGCGGCGCCTTTCAGAACATCATTGCCCACATCCCCGAACAGTCGGTCGATGGCGCTTCCACCGTCCAGACGATCATTGCCAAGGCCTCCATAGAGAACATCCAGTCCTTCGCCGCCAAGGATGTTGTCATTGCCGCCATCCCCGTAGAGAAGATCGTCTCCAGCGAGGCCCTGGATGTCGTTTGCGCCGAGATTTCCGATGATTTCGTTTGGCAACTCATTTCCCGTGAGCCCGACGGAAGATGAACCGGGGGCAGCCTTCAAAGCTTCGAGATGATCCGCCAGGCTGTATGAGGCGAAAGCCACGACAGTGTCGTAGCCTCCCCCGTCATTCTCCAGGACGAGATCGAACGCATCGTCGACGATATACAAATCGTTCCCGGCGCCCCCGATCAACGTATCGGCTCCGCCCTTGCCATCGACCACGTCGTTGCCTGATGCTCCGGCGATCAGGTTGCGGAAATCATTGCCGGTCAGAGCCAGAGAACTGGCCCAGGAGGCAGCTTTGAGCTCTTCGATTTCCGCGTCGGGCGCCATCGCAAAGCTGACGCTTGTCTGGACGATGTCGTACCCGCCGCCGGCTTCGTCAGCAATGCGGTCGTCCTTGTGATCGACGAGGTATGTGTCGTTGCCTGCGCCGCCGCCGAGCGTGTCGGCTCCCCCGCCCCCATCGAGGAGGTCATCGCCGCCATAACCTTCCATGTGATCCCCGTGCGAGGAACCGATGAGGTGATCATCGCGGGTCAGGGCAGCGGCGGCGGCGGCAGCCTGTCCGTGGAATCCAACCAGGTCCGTGTAGGTGAACTGCACGGGGCCACCCAAGGCGCCGATGGTCAGCCAAGGGTCGCTCGCGGGGCCGAAGCGCAGGTAGGAGACTGCGCCTGCTTCTCCTGAGATGGAGGGTCCCGCATAAAGGGCGTCCTCCGGATATTGATAGATCATGATCCGGAAGCTTGCGGTCTCCATCCCAGCGTCATTGCCATAACTGACGCCGCCCACGACGGCTGAGAACAGCGCCTGCACTCGTAAGCCGACGGGCATGCTGCTATGAAATGTGACCGTAGCCATCCTGCGCTTCCCGGCAAATCTCGAAGCGCCAAGTCCATGAGACGCAGCGTGCT
>DATHAU010000244.1:0-7625 GCA_035296545.1 Microvirga sp. | reverse complement strand
CCCCGCCGATCAGGGCGCGTCGGAGGATTTTTTCAGCAGGGTTCGGATGGCGGTGGTCGGCACCTGCTCGCCATAGGGCTTGGCGATGAACACGGCTCTCTCGGGGAGGCGATCCCGATCGGGCCGGAGGTGGCCGGACGTGATCACGAGGCAGACGTCGGGCCAGCGGTTGTGAACGAGCCATGCGAGGTCGAGGCCGTTCATCGGCCCGGGCATCTGAACATCGGTGAAGAGCACGTGGATGTCCTTGCGGCGGTCGAGGGCCTCCCTGGCGGCCCCCGCATCGGCGGCCTCGATCACCTCGAATCCGGCGTTCTCGAGAACGTCGGCCGCATCCATCCGCACGAGGGGCTCGTCCTCCACGAGGAGCACGACGGGCCGGAGAGGAGTGGCATGGCTTGTCATGGGAACCGGCCCGCTGGGGGAAGGAAGATCGACAATGCTGCGCGGTCGGCCCGCCGACGTCGGTGACTAACATATGTTAGGTCAACGTCGGGACAAGCCGGCGGGTTCGGAAGAATTTGCGGGGGCCGGAGGGAATTTCAGGCGGGCCGCTCCCGGCGGCGCGCTCCCCGAACGCCACCCGCCGGAAGGCGCGGCGGCCGTATCCTCGGAAGCCGGCTCATAAAAGGTTCTGCGCCCGCAAGCCCTCATCCCGAGGAGGCCGTCAGGCCGTCTCGAAGGATCGGGGCGTTTCCAGAGACCTCCGGACCCTCCTTCGGGACGCCCGCCGCCGGGCTCCTCAGGATGAGGACAGAGTTGTAAGCCAGCCTCTCGAAAAGACCGTCTGCCCTGCGCGAAAAACCTCAGAGCATGCTCGGCAGCACCCGGTCCGGCGGCTTGTGGCCGTCGATGAAGGCCTTGATGTTGACGATGACCTTCTCGCCCATGGCGATGCGGCCCTCCACGGTGGCCGAGCCCATATGGGGCAGCAGCACCACCTTGCCCTGCCGGGCGAGGCGCACGAGGCGGGGATTGACCGCCGGCTCCTCCTCGAACACGTCGAGCCCCGCGCCCGCGATGGCGCCCCCTTCGATGAGCTTGGTGAGCGCCCCCTCGTCGATGATCTCGCCGCGGGCGGTGTTCACCAGGATGGCGTCGGGCCGCATGAGCTTGAGGCGCCGCGCCGAGAGCAGGTGGTAGGTGGCGGGGGTGTGGGGGCAGTTGACCGACACGATGTCCATGCGGGCCAGCATCTGGTCGAGGGATTCCCAATAGGTCGCCTCGAGATCGGCCTCGATCTTCGGGGGCGCGCGGCGGCGGTTGTGGTAGTGGATCGACAGGCCGAAGGCCCGGGCGCGCCGCGCCAAGGCCTGGCCGATGCGGCCCATGCCCACGATGCCGAGGCGCTTGCCGGTGATGCGCCGCCCCAGCATCCAGGTGGGCGACCAGCCGGGCCAGTCCCCGCCGGGGATGACGCCCGCCCCTTCGGTGACCCGGCGGGCCACCGCCAGGATCAGCGCCATGGTCATGTCGGCGGTGTCCTCCGTGAGCACGCCGGGGGTGTTGGTGACGGTGATGCCCTTGGCCACCGCGGCCGACACGTCGATGTTGTCGACCCCGTTGCCGAAATTGGCGATAAGCTTGAGGCCGGGTCCCATCCGGTCCACCAGGGCGGCGTCGATCTCGTCGGTGATGGTGGGAACCAGGACGTCGGCCGTTTTCACCGCCTCGGCCAGCTCCTGCGCCGAGAGGGCCCTGTCCTCCAGGTTGAGCCGCGTGTCGAACAATTCGCGCAGGCGCGTCTCGATCACGTCGGGCAGGCGGCGGGTGACGACGACGACAGGTCTCTTTTTCATCGGCTCGCGATGTCCCCAGCACAGAAGAATTAGAGCGGGGTTGCAAGAGTTTCACGCTCTCTTAACCCTGTTTCGGCCACTAAAAGATGGCGAGCCGCCCCGTGGCGGAGCTCGTCAAGCTTCTCTACCAGAGGCTTGACCGGAGACAAACCCGACATGAGTGCAACCATGCGCAAGATCGCCCTCGCCATTGCCGGCTTCGGCTTGAGCATTGCGTCGGCCCTGGCGCAGCAGCCCTCCCCGGCCCCCCCGCAGTTGCCTCCCGGCGGACGCCTGGGCACCGGGCTGCCGGTTCCCCGCTACGTCAGCCTCAAGACCGACCGGGTCAACCTGCGGGAAGGGCCCTCCAAGGATCACCGGACCGCCTGGGTGTTCCAGCGCGCCGGGCTGCCGGTGGAGATCATCGCCGAATACGAGACCTGGCGGCGCATCCGCGACTCGGAGGGCACGGAGGGCTGGGTTCTGCACTCCCTCCTGTCCGGACGGCGCACGGCCCTGGTGATGCCCTGGGCGAGAGGCGAGGGGGCCCCGGTCGATCTCCTGGACCGCACGGAGGACAGGGGCGGCGTGCTGGCGCGGCTGCAGCCCGGCGTGATCGTCAACATCAAGGATTGCGGCGGCGTCTGGTGCCGGGTCCTGGTGGTCATGGACGGGGCGCGGGATCTCGACGGCTACGTCCGCCAGGAGAAGCTGTGGGGGGTCTATCCCAACGAGAAGGTCGAGTAAGGGGACCGGCCCCCGGAGGGCCTTTGCTTTTCGTCAAGCATTTCAGGGATAGAACGCCGTAACCCTTCCCAACGCCGGAAACCCGATGTCCCTGAATCTCAGCTTCAAGCTGCTGCCGATCCTCGCCCTTGTCCTCGGCGTCGCGTCCATCGCGGCGCCCCGCTTCCTCAACATCTTCGTGGCGATCTTCCTGATCGCCTACGCGCTCGTCGGGTACGGGTTCATCCGCTGAACCGACCCGCGCTCACGCCGCGCGCCGGCGCCCCAGCAGGCGCTGCCCGAACACGTTGATGAAGAGGCCGAACACGATGACGGCCCCGCCCGCCGCCTCGACCGGGTGCATGACCTCGCCCAGGATCAGCGCCGGGCCGAGGATGCCCGCCACCGGGACGAGCAGGGCGAAGGGCGTCACCGTCGCGGCGGGATGCCGGGAGAGCAGGTAGGCCCAGATCCCGAAGGCGAAAACCGTGGTGGGGTAGGCGAGATAGGCCACCGCCGCCAGCGCGTTCCGGTCGAGATGGATCAGGGCGGATATCACCCGGTCGGGTCCGTCGAACCACAGGGACAGGGCGAGAAGGGGCAGGGGCGCCACGAGGCTCGACCAGACGATGAAGCCCAGCATGTCCACCCGGCCGGCGCGCTTGGAGATGATGTTGGCCACGCCCCAGGAGGCGGCGGCCAGAACCGTCATGAGGAAGGGGCCGGCTCCCCCGCCGGTCAGCCGCGGCCAGGCGATCAGCACCAGGCCCAGGCACGCGATGACGCCGCCGAGGGCCTGAAAGGCCCCCGGGCGCTCCCCCATGAGCACGGCGGCGAACAGGATGGTGAAGAACACCTGCGCCTGCATGACCACGGAGGCGAGGCTTGCGGGCATTCCCAGGGCGATGGCGGCGAAGAGGAGCCCGAACTGGGCGACCCCGAGGAAGAAGCCGTAGGCGACCACGTTGCGCCAGTCGGTCTTCGGCCGGGGCACGAACAGGATGGCGGGCAGGGCCGCCGCCAGGAAGCGCAGGGCCGCGAGCAGCAGGGGCGGCGTGCTGCCCACCCCGAGCTTGATCACCACGAAGCTGAGGCCCCAGATGATCGTGACGAGGATGGCGACGAGGCTGTGGCCGAGCGGCATGGAATCAAACCTGAAGCGCCGCCCGCGGGCTTGGAAGGTCGCGCCCGCTCAGGCCTTCGCAGGGGACTTGCGACGGAGACGCACGATCACCTCGACGCCGGCCACTTCCATGCCCGGCGGCGGCGCGGGCAGGTCGGCCACGCTCACGCCGGCGGAGGGCATGTCCACGAGCTCGCCCTCGTCCTCCAGGAAGAAATGGTGGTGCTCGGTCGGGTTGGTGTCGAAATAGGCCTTGGCGCCGTCGATGGCGAGCTGGCGCAGGAGGCCGGCTTGCGTGAACTGGTGCAGGGTGTTGTAGACGGTGGCCAGGGACACGGGGACCCGGGCCCGGGAGGCCTCGTCGAAGAGCATTTCCGCCGTGATGTGCCGGTCGCCCTTGCCGAACAGCAGCCAGCCGAGGGAGACCCGCTGCCGGGTCGGCCGCAGGCCGACGCGGCGCAGCTTGTCCCGCAGCTCGGACAGGGGGCATCCCCTCCGGTGAGCCGGCGCGGCGGTGGACTCGATATAGGCGGACAGAGGATCGGTCATCTTCGGAACTGAATGCGGGAACAAGCGCTTCTATCACCGCAATGATAGGAAAGCGAGGGGGCTCCCGCAAGGCGGGGCTGTGACAGGAATGCCCCTCAGGGATGTTGCGGATGGCGGGGAAAGATGGAGGGCTTGCGGCCCGGGTCCCTTTGATGGACGGCCAAGCCTGTGCTACCAGAGCCCCATCCCGAGGTCGCAGGGCTCCCCAGGCCCGCTTTTTTAAGATGCAATGAAAGGATCGGCACCCGGAATGGCCCGCCAGTCCAGCTTTAACTACGAAGAGCTTCTCGCCTGCGGGCGCGGAGAATTGTTCGGCTCCGGCAACGCGCAGCTGCCGCTGCCCCCCATGCTGATGTTCGACCGCATCACCTCCATCGGCGAGGACGGCGGCGAGCACGGCAAGGGCCATGTGCGCGCCGAACTCGACGTCCGGCCGGATCTCTGGTTCTTCCCCTGCCACTTCAAGGGCGATCCGGTGATGCCGGGCTGCCTCGGGCTCGACGCCCTGTGGCAGATGGGCGGCTTCTTCCTCGGCTGGCTCGGCAACCCGGGCCGGGGCCGGGCGCTCGGCGTCGGCGAGGTGAAGTTCGCCGACCAGGTTCTGCCCACCGTCAGGAAGGTGGTCTACGGAGTCGACATCAAGCGCGTCGTGCGCGGGAAGGTCGTGCTCGGCATCGCCGACGGCTGGCTCGAGGCCGACGGACAGCGGATCTACGAGGCCAAGAGCCTGCGGGTCTGCCTGTTCCAGACCGAGGCGGCGGCGGGGGGCTAGGCTTCCCCAGCGTAAGGTCAAGCTTTCGCCCATCGGCGGGCTCAAGGTTGAGATTGAGCAGGATCGGCCTTAGGTGTCTGCTTGAGGCTGGCATTCACGTTGTTTTCAAGAGGTAGGCTATGAGGCGCGTCGTCGTCACCGGAATGGGCATCGTTTCGTCCATCGGCAACAACACGCAGGAGGTGCTGGCCTCTTTGCGCGAGGCAAGGTCCGGCATCGTCAAGGCCGAGGATTACGAGCGCTACGGCTTCCGCTGCCAGGTCCACGGCGCGCCCAGCCTCAACCCGGAGGAGATCGTGGACCGGCGCGCCATGCGCTTCCACGGCAAGGGCACCGCCTGGAACCATGTGGCCATGGACCAGGCGATCCGCGACGCGGGCCTGGAGGAAGGCGACATCTCCCATGAGCGCACCGGCATCATCATGGGCTCCGGCGGACCCTCTACCCGGGTCATCGTGGAGGCCGCCGACACCACCCGCGACCGGGGCCCCAAGCGCATCGGCCCCTTCGCGGTGCCCAAGGCCATGTCGTCCACGGCCTCGGCGACGCTTGCCACCTGGTTCAAGATCAAGGGCGTGAACTATTCGATCTCGTCGGCCTGCGCCACCTCCAACCACTGCGTGGGCAACGCCTACGAGATGATCCAGTACGGCAAGCAGGACGTGATGTTCGCGGGCGGCTGCGAGGACCTGGACTGGACCCTGTCCTCCCTCTTCGACGCCATGGGGGCCATGTCCACCAAGTACAACGACCGCCCCGCCACGGCGTCGCGCGCCTACGACGCCAACCGGGACGGCTTCGTCATCGCAGGCGGGGCGGGCGTGCTGGTGCTGGAGGAATTGGAGCGCGCCAAGGCCCGCGGGGCGCGCATCTACGGGGAGGTGGTCGGCTACGGCATGACCTCGGACGGCTACGACATGGTGGCCCCCTCGGGCGAAGGGGCCATCCGCTGCATGCGCATGGCCCTGAAGGACGTGCACAACCCGGTCGACTACATCAACCCGCACGCCACCTCGACGCCCGTGGGCGACGAGAAGGAGATCGAGGCGATCCGCGAGGTGTTCGGCTCCGGCGATCGGTGCCCGCCGATCTCCGCGACCAAATCCCTCACCGGCCACTCCCTCGGCGCCACGGGGGTGCAGGAGGCGATCTACTCGCTGCTGATGATGAACAACGGCTTCATCTGCGAGAGCGCCCATATCGAGGAGATCGACCCGGCCTTCGCCGACATGAACATCGTGCGAAAGCGCGTCGACGACGCCAGGATCGACACGGTCCTGTCGAACTCCTTCGGCTTCGGCGGCACCAACGCCACCCTCGTCTTCAGCCGCTACAACGGCTGAGGAACCGCCATCCGCCTGAGGCCGCGCCGCGCGACGCCCCGAACCGAACAGGGGGAAGGCGCACGGAAACGCTCAACGACACTGCCATCTCGGCTCGCGATGCACGCTTTGATAACCATCCGCGTCGCAGGATGGAGCCGATGCACAAGGGGACCCATGTGAACGGTCTGATGCAAGGGAAGCGCGGCCTCATCATGGGCGTCGCCAACGATCACTCCATCGCCTGGGGCATCGCCAAGACGCTGGCGCAGCATGGGGCGGAACTGGCCTTCACCTATCAGGGCGAGGCGCTCGGCAAGCGCGTGGCGCCCCTGGCGCAGTCCCTGGGCTCCAGTCTGGTCCTGCCCTGCGACGTGGAGGACATCGCCTCTGTCGACGCGGCGTTCGAGAGCCTCGACCGGCGCTGGGACGGCCTCGACTTCGTGGTCCATGCCATCGGCTTTTCCGAAAAGTCGCAGCTGAAGGGCCCCTATGTGGAGGTCACCACCCGGGAGAACTTCTCCCGCACCATGGTGATCTCCTGCTTCTCCTTCACGGAGATCGCGCAGCGCGCCGCCAAGCGCATGCGGAACGGCGGCTCGCTGCTCACCCTCACCTATGGCGGCTCCACCCGGGTCATGCCCAACTACAACGTGATGGGCCTGGCGAAAGCCGCCCTGGAAGCCTCCATGCGCTACATCGCGTCCGATCTCGGCCCGCAGAACATCCGCTGCAACGCCATTTCGGCGGGCCCCGTGCGCACGCTGGCGGGCGCCGGCATCGCGGATGCGCGCCTCATGTTCACCTACCAGAAGGCCCATGCCCCCTTGCGCCGCACGGTGACCATCGAGGATATCGGCGGCTCGGCCCTCTATCTTCTCTCCGACCTGTCCAACGGGGTCACCGGCGAGATCCATTATGTGGATTCCGGCTACAACATCATCTCCATGCCGCGCCCCGAGGTTCTCAAGGCCCAGGACGCGGCCGGGGTGACGGGGGAAGAGGAATAGGGATCGGCCGCGGGATGACGGTGAACCGGCGACACCTGCTGCTGGGGCTGGCGGGCCTCGGCGTTGCGCCGACCCCTGGGCAGGCCCTCGACCGGACCTCACTGTTCGCGGTCGCCACCCGGCTCGTGGCCATCTACCGGGCCGAGGAAGCGGATGCCCTGCACCGGGCGCTGGCGCCCGACCTCCAGCCGGAATTTCCGCCCGCCGCTCTCTCGGCTTGGCTCAAGGAGGCGCGGGACACCTTCGGGATCCTCCAGCGCACCAGCCTGCCCACCTACGGCAGCCGCGCCCACAGCATCTTCGTGGCCTATTTCGACCGGGGCCCCAGCGACATGTACCTGCAGA
>DATHAU010000243.1:0-4363 GCA_035296545.1 Microvirga sp. | reverse complement strand
CCTGTAGCTTTCATCGTCGGCGACGCCCGGCAACGGCGCGCCGGGGGGCAGGCGCGTGTTCACCACCTGCCGACCCGCCGGATCGGCCAGGACGACCACGTCCCACTCCTTCATCTGCTCGCGGAAGCGGGAGGCCTGGGCATGAAAGACGTCCAGGCCCGGGCTCGGGCCGTCGAGGCTGGGGGAACTTGCCAGGCCTTGAAGGGACCCGACCTCGTTGACGAGGTCGCGCTCGACGGCGTTGAGAATGTCTCCGACCTGGCGCGCCGCCTGGTCGCGCAGCACCGCCTGCTGCTGGTTGAACGAGTTGAAGGTCAGACCCGCCGCAAGGACGATCAGCGGCGCGACCGCCGCGAGGGCGAGGAGGCGCCGGCGCATCGGGGCTGCCGGCCCCTGCTGCGTCGGCTCGGCCCTGAGGCGGCGGGAATCCGTCGCGGAGCAGCCGCGGTCGCCGTCGGGTCCGGCGTCCTGCCCGGATGCGACGGGGCTGAGCCCAAGAATCCCCATTCTTATTGTTCTTTTCTTGGGCTGCATGTTCCTGCGCCACCTGCCCCAGAGGAATCCGCTCCGGGTTCGGCCTTGAATGCCGTCCATGCTGTTACATGATCGGCCCCGCTGCTCAAGCTCAAAGAACAGGCGGGCATCGCCGCAAGGAGCAAGGGGAGTTGTTCCGGTTCCGCGCGCGGACGAAAGCCCATGTCTTCCGTCCGGACCGGCGCTCTTCTGGGAACTGCGCCGCGGGGAACCCGGCATTACCCTGGTAAACTGAGCGACCGGCTGCGAAGATCTCTCAGGCAGCCCTGCGCCATTCATCGGCGCGACGCGTTGCGCTCGACCGATGACGGGGCTTGGGCCCGCCCGTGGAGAGCGGCCGGGCGACGGCGTTTCAATCCCCAGGCATACCCGGTTCGGACGCCGACGGGATGCTTCGCCCCTGAATCCCGCTCCGATCGGGGCGGCGGGACGGGCGCGCGACGGCGTTCACCCGCAAGCCCCGTCGCGGCCGCGGGCGGAGGCTGCGCCGTCCGCGCCCTTGCGGTCCCCCGGCTCTTACACGATGAAGAGATCGGCCGCCGTCACCTTTGGAATGTCGCCGGAGAAATTGTCCAGGATCGCGATGAGCTTCGGCCCGTTTCCTCCCAGGCCGTCCCGGTCGAAGTACAGGCGTCCGTCGTCGCTGTCATAGAGGATGCGGTCGTTGGCATCCTGCGTTCCCGTGCCGATGTCCTTGAACCGGCCCGGGGACAGCGCGCCGGCCGCGAGGCCCTTGTAGACGCTGTTCTCGAGGCGGATCGTGTCGTCCTCCGGCCTGAAATCGCCGATGCGGTCCCGGTTGTTGCCGCCCGGAGCCACGTTGAAGAAGAACGTATCGGCTCCATCGTCTCCGTAGAGATAGTCCCTGCCCTGGCCGCCATTGATCGTGTCGTTGCCCGCGCCGCCATAGATCCTGTCGCCGCCGCCGCCGCCGTTCATCCGGTCGTTGAAATCGGACCCGAGGAAGTCGTCGCCGCGGGCGCTCCCGGTCAGCACCACGCGGGACGTCGCCATCTCGGCTTCCACGCTCAGCTTCTGCGTCGCGGTATACTTGGTGGACAGGTTGAGCGTCCCTCCGGCCCCCTGGAGGAAGATGTGGAACTCGGGGCCACTGCCCTGCGGGATGATCCTGGTGAAGGAGCTGAACTGGGCGACGGTGCCGTAATGGTTGCTGTTGTTGGTGAAGAAGTTCTCGACCCCCGTGATCTGGAGTCCCGCGTCGAAACTGTTGTTGAACACCCCCGACATGACGATGCGGTCGATGCCTGCGCCGCCGCTGAGAAGGCCGGTCTGGCTGGAGTCGATGCTGAATCGATCATTGCCTCCGTTGCCCCGGAGCGTGTCCGTGCCGCCGCCGGGCCCGGAGAATACATCGTTCGCGGCGCCACCGTTGAAGGTCTCGGCCGCAGTGGTCAGCGTATAGGTCGCCATGGGTGGTCTCCTCTGAGGATCCTGAAGCGCGAGCGGAGGAACGACCGCCCGGACCAGGGAGCAGGCTACGCCGCAGGGGTCGTCTGAACGCTTGGGCAAGAGAGTCCTGCGAGGTCATTTGGAGTCGCCGCGAGAGCGGAAACGACCGCCGCCTGCCCTTCGGGATATATCGGAAGAGGCATGCGCCTGTCGGACGAAGCTCGAAGCCGGGCGCGCCCGGAATCCGTCGCGAGGCTCGGCTTTGTTTGGCGACCCCGGCAGGGCTCGAACCTGCGACCTACTGCTTAGAAGGCAGTTGCTCTATCCAGCTGAGCTACGGGGCCAGAGCCAGGATGCCCTCTAGCACAGGCTCCGGGGAGTGTCACGGGGAACCCGCAACCTATTGGGGGGATTGCGGTATCGGGCCTTTGCCCGGTCCCCGGCCGGGTGGCCGTTCCAAAAGAAAGGCCGGGAGCGCTTTCGAGCGCTCCCGGCCTCCTCTTTTCGTCGCGCCGAACGGGTTCAGCCGATCTGGTCGATGACGATCGCGCGGATCTCCTCGCGGGTCAGGCTGCCGGACTGCGGCTGCCACAGGGCGGCAGGCTTGCGCGGCTGTCTTTTCGGCGAAGACTGCAGGGCCTTCGCGGGCTTGGAATGAGAGATGGATTGCATAGGGTCCTCGAGCGGCTTCGGCCCTGGGCCGTGCGGCTGTTGTTGTATTGTCGACGGCATCGGATGCGACGCAAACGATGGAAGCGCCGCGCGGTTCCGTGCGGCGACCAAACTTCAAAAGTACGGAAAGCAGGCTCGGCGCTCGATCACGAGCTTACGGAGAGCAGGCCGAACATGTCGGTTGGATCGATCTCATATGGATGATGCCCTGCCCCATTGCAAGATCAAACTCGCGGAAAAGCCGGGGAGAGTGGCGAGAGACTTGGCGGATAGGCTGCCCTTTCCCTTGTTCTTCAAGGATTTTCCCGGCCTTGCCTGGTTCTTGTACGGGCCGGCCTTGTATTTGCCCCATTGGGGCGCTAAATACCGATCATCGACATTTGGCCGGACAATCGGGCCGTTACGCCTTGGCACGCCAGGCGCACGTTCAGACGCTCTACCCAAACATCGACGAACCCCCGCTTGAGGTCGTGCTTTCGCGCGCCCTTTTGCTCACGTGCACTGACACAGACTAAGGATACTCCCATGAATACGGGCACCGTAAAGTTCTACAACGATCAAAAAGGCTTCGGCTTCATTCAGCCCGACAACGGCGGCAACGACGTGTTCGTCCATGCCACCGCTCTCGAGCGCGCCGGCATCCGCGGCCTCCGCGAGGGTCAGAAGGTTTCCTTCGACACCGCCGAAGATCGTCGTAGCGGCAAGATCGCCGTCAACAACATCCAGACGGCCTAATCTCCGTCGGGATCAGGCGGCGTGGTGCGCCACGCCGTCCTTTCAAAGCCGCCCTTCGGGAGCGGCTTTTTTGTTTTTTAAGCCAAGGGATATGTGAGTGAAGGAAGAACTGATTACGTTCGAAGGCGAAGTCACCGAGATCCTGCCGGACGCCCGCTACCGGGTGAAGCTCGAAAGCGGCCACGAGATCGTCGCCTATACGGCCGGCAAGATGAAGAAGAACCGCATCAAGACCCTGGCGGGCGACCGCGTGACCGTGGAAATGTCGGGCTACGACATCGACAAGGGCCGGCTCATCTTCCGCCACAAGGACAGCGGCTCCGGCGGTCCCCGTCCCACGGCGCGCCGCCCGCAGTTCCGCCGCCGGTGACCCGCAGGCCGGCCGGGCTCCCCGGCCGTCGTCCCCCAGCCGATCGCCGGAGCAGGATCATGTCGGCAGGCCCGTGGGCGCCTCGAGGAGCGGATGAACGCCGGGTTCGTCCTCCCTGCCGCCCATGAGGTCGACGAGCCGGATGCGGGCGCGGTTCACGCGGCTCTTGACGGTGCCGACCGGCGTGCGGCAGGCCACCGCCGCCTCCTCATAGGACATGCCCTGGGCGCTCACGAGAAGCAGCGCCCTGCGCTGGTCGGGATCGATCTTCATCAGGGCTTCCTGGAGATCCTGAAGGTTGAGCCGGTCCATCTGCTCGGGCGCCACCGTGAGCCGGGCCGCATGGTCCCCGTCGCTGTCCGCCACCTCGTGCGCGCGCTTGCGGTGCTCGGAGAAGAAGCTGTTGCGCAGGATCGTGAAGAGCCAGGCGCTCAGGTTGGTGCCGGGCTGGAAGAAGGACCGCTTGTTCAAGGCCCGCAGGATGGTGTCCTGCACGAGATCGTCGGCCCGATCCGGATTTTTCGTGAGCGACAGGGCGAACCGGCGCAGGTTGGGGCGCGCCTCCAGGATTCCGTCCTGGAACTCGCCGAGCTGCGCCGCGTCCCGGACGATCAGCAGATGGTCCAGCCGGGCCGCCAGGAC
>DATHAU010000242.1:0-8350 GCA_035296545.1 Microvirga sp. | reverse complement strand
CTTCGTGGTCGCGACCGGCTCCCGTCCCGCCGTCCCGCCGATCCCGGGCCTGGATGGGATCGCCTATCTCACCAACGACACCGTCTTCGACTTGGACGAGAAGCCCGATCACCTGGTGGTGATCGGCGGCGGGGCGGTCGGGGTCGAGATCGCCCAGGCCTATGTCCGGCTGGGCGCCAGGGTGACGCTCATCGAGGGGGAGGAGCGCATCCTGGCGAAGGAAGACCCGGAAATGGCCGCCGTGGTGGAACGCGCCCTGCGGGCCGAGGGGGTGGCCATCCGGGCGGGCGCCGCCATCGAGCGGATCGAACCGAGGCCGGAGGGGCGCTTTTCCGTCATCCCGGCCGGGGGCGGCGAACCCATCGAGGGGAGCCATCTGCTCGTGGCCGCGGGACGCAAGCCCGCCATGGAGGGGCTCGGCCTCGACCTGGCCGGGATCGCGGCCGACCGTACCGGCATCCTGGTCGACAAGGGGCTGAAGACCACGAACCGGCGCGTCTACGCCATCGGCGACTGCGCCGGCGGGGCAGGGGCGGGCGCCCGCTTCACCCATGCGGCGAATCATCATGCGGGCCTCGTGATCCGCAACGCCCTGTTCCGGCTGCCGGTCCGGCTGGGGAGCGCCCCCATCCCCCGGGTCCTCTACACCGATCCGGAGCTTGCCGCGGTGGGCCTCGGCGAGGAGGAGGCCAGGGCCCGACACAAGGCCATCCGCATCCTGCGCTGGTCCTTCGCCGACAACGACCGGGCGCGCGCGGAGAGGGCGACAGGGGGCCACGTGAAGGCGATCGTGACGCCCCGCGGCAGGATCCTGGGCTGCGCCATCGCGGGAGCCCATGCGGGCGAACTGATCGTGCCGTGGGTTCTGGCCGTGACGAAGGGAATGAAGGTTTCGGATCTGGCCGGTTTGGTCTATCCCTACCCGACTTTTTCCGAGGCGACGAAGGGCGCCGCTGTGGAGTTTTTGAAGCCTTCGGCTCAGAATCCCTGGCTGCGGCGCCTGATGGGTCTGGTTCGCCGTTTAGGGTAAGGCCGGATGAGCGTGGAGCAGCCGCATTCGATCGCGTGGCGGATCTTGAGCCGGTTCGGGCTCTCCGCGCGCCTGCTGCTGCTGACCATCCTGTTCGTGATGATCGCGGAAGTGCTGATCTATGTGCCTTCCGTGGCCAATTTCCGCCTGACCTGGCTCAACGACCGCCTGGCGGCGGCGCGGATCGCCGCCATGGTGCTCGACGCCGCCCCCGAGGAAAGCCTGCCGGAAGAGATGGAGCTGCGCCTCCTGCAGGGGGTCGGCGCCAGGGCCATCGCCCTGCGCGGCGGCGGGCGCAGGAGCCTGCTCGCCGCAGGCGAGATGCCTCCCGAGGTCGGCAAGAGCGTCGATCTGCGCAGCGCCACCCGGGTCGAGCTGGTGCGGGACGCCTTCGACACCCTGTTCGATCCCACCGACAAGCCGATCCGGGTCGTCGGCTCCGGCATGGGGGTGGATTTCGTCGAGATCATTCTCGATCAGCGCCCCTTGCGCAACGCCATGCTGGACTTCTCGCGCAACATCCTGTTCCTGTCCCTGCTCATCTCGGCCATCACCGCAAGCCTGGTCTATTTCACCCTGCAATGGGTGATCGTGCGCCCGGTGCGGCGGCTCACGGGCAACATCGCCGCCTTCTCGGGCAATCCGGAGGACGCCTCCCGGGTGATGCGCCCGACGCACCGGGCCGACGAGATCGGCATGGCCGAGCAGGCCCTTGCCCGGATGGAGACGGCGCTGGCCGACGAGCTGCGCCAGAAGCGGCGTCTGGCGCAGCTCGGCCTTGCGGTGAGCAAGATCAACCACGAGCTGCGCAACATGCTCACCACCGCCCAGCTCCTCACCGACCGCCTCGACCGGGTGAGCGACGACACCGCCCAGCGCATCGCACCCCGGCTCGTGGCCACCCTCGACCGGGCCATCGCCTTCTGCGAGACGACCCTGGCCTATGGCCGGGCGACCGAGCCCCTGCCGCAGCGCCGGCTGATCCCCCTCGCCCCCCTGATCGCCGACCTGTCGAACCTCACGGACCTGGCGCCGGAGGTCGGCATCGCCTTCGAGGCCCATGTGCCCGAGAGCCTGATGGTGGACGCGGACCCGGACCAGCTCGCCCGGGTGCTGGTGAACCTCGTGCGCAACGCCGTCCAGGCCCTAAGCCAGGCGGGCTCCCCCGAGGGCATGCCGCGCATCGACGTGACCGCCGCCCGCGAGGGGCAGGCGGTGATCATCGACGTGCAGGATAACGGCCCCGGGATGCCCGAACGGATCAAGGCGGACCTCTTCACCCCGTTCCAGGGCTCCGCCCGCAAGGGCGGCACGGGGCTGGGCCTGACCATCGCGGCGGAGCTGATCCACCTCCACGGCGGAACGATCAGCGTCGACGACAGCGACGGCCGCACCCGCTTCCGCATCACCATTCCGGACCGCCCCGCCTCCGAGGAGGGCCCGTGAGCCTTGCGTGGCATCCTTTCACGGGCGCCCCTCTTAGGAGACCTGCCCAGGAGACCTGCCCAGGAGACCTGCCAAAGAAACCTGAGACTTGCCAAAGAGGCTTGCCAACCGCCGCAGAACCCTTTAAGTCACCCGCCTCGGCCGTCGCTGCTTCCCGCAACGACCCGCCGTTCGGGCGCCCGTAGCTCAGCTGGATAGAGCACCAGACTACGAATCTGGGGGTCAGAGGTTCGAATCCTTTCGGGCGCGCCATTATTTCCAAGCACTTAGCTGTCATCGCTCGGAGGCCTGCTTCCCAGAAATACGAATTGGGAAGCACATGGGAAGCACCAGAAGATATTGCTTCGCCTGTCGTGGTCTTCAGAAATTAAGCTGACTGACTCCGGGTGCCCCATGACGGCAACGCCGATGACGCTCTGACGTGCTGTGCCAATAGTGCCAACAGCCCCTTTTCACCTGCTAGCCGGCAGCCGATCGGCGGGAAACTCGCGCTTGTAGATGTCCCGGAACAACTCCTGGGCCTTGATCAAGGCGCCGGATCGCTCCTCGTCCACGATGAGCATTCCGCATTCGTGCCGATAGTTGGCGATATCCGAAGCATCTACTTGGCCGTGTCCGGACCCAAGAATGACCATCCGCCAAGCGCATGCCTCTATCGCATTCGGGGCAGGGCTGCCCACACATCGGGCCGTTCGAAGGCAAACGGCGGTGTACCGCTGCGCATCGTAGTCCCGAGCCATCGCCTTGCGCTGGTAGGTTTCCAAGGCTGCTTGTGCACTCGCTGCGCTGATCGAGGCGACGAGAATGGCCGCTATGACGATTGTCTTCATGGAGCCCATCTATGGACGTGATTATCCTTGTAGGCTCCAAGGACGGTCAAGAACGCAGAAGAGGAGGGGCCAATGGCTGGCAAGACTGTAACGCGGGTGGATTTGAGCGAGGCCGTCTACCAGAAGGCCGGTCTCTCGCGGGCAGAGTCAGCCAAACTGGTCGAGCAGGTCTTAGGGGAAATCGGCGACAGCCTGGTGGCAGGTAAGACAGTAAAGCTCTCCGGCTTCGGAACGTTCATCGTGCGCAGCAAGGGCGAGCGCGTCGGCCGCAATCCCAAGACAGGCGTCGAGGTGCCCATTGAGCAGCGCAGGGTCATGCTCTTCAAACCCTCGAACGTTCTCAAGGCTCACATCAATGGCGAGGACAGTGACGGCGAAGACTAAGCCGCTCCGGCTTAGACTGCTTGGCTGACTTGACCAGCGGGGCCAGCGTAGCCGTGAATAGCCACGCCTGATGGGAAGGGGTGGGGGCTCCGATGATCGTGTTGTTGGCTACAGCGTGCAATCTCGTCTCACGAGCTTGGCCGGGGGAGGATTGTCCATGACCATTCTCGATCCCCTCACCGGGCGCTTGGTCAAGATCCAGAGCCCGATCACCCCTCGTCCTTCCAGCACTGCTGCGGACGTTGCTGATGTGAGCGACTAGAAGGAGCGGCCGTGAGGCGAGGAAGCCCGGAACCGGCTTGGCACGGTCGGCGCGCATGTCGCGCATCGCAGAGGTCCAGTCGATCTTCCGGTGGAGTGACATGGCAGTATCTCAACGCTTTTTGTTTTTTACCAACGTAAATCGTCAAGGATCGCCAGTGAATGCCTTTTGTTGGTCATTGACGGTTTCCGTTGAAATAGGTACTTCGGTAATATGCTTACTCCTGCGCAATCTCGGGCAGCGCGCGCCCTGATCGACTGGTCACAAGAAGAGCTGGCGACAGCCTCTCACCTTGGGCTTTCCACCGTCCGCGATTTCGAGAAGGGGCGACGAGTCCCGACGCATAACAACTTGGTCGCCATACGACGCGCCTTGGAAGAAGCAGGCGTTCAGTTCATCCCGGAGAATGGGGGAGGGGCAGGTGTCCGGCTCCGGAAGCAGATGGCTCCGCCCGATGAAGATATCCGCCCAGAACAGCTTACCTCAGAGAACGGCGCCTGATATCATCCAACCCTCGCGCGTTTGTAGAGTCCCCAGCAGTGGCAGGAATTCAGGTCGATCGCATCCGGAGGGCTCCCGATGCCGTACCAGGTCCGGTGGCAACTCGTTGGCCGCTCCGAGCGCCCGCTCGATAGTGGTCACGTCCAAGAAGCTTGCGAACGCTATGGCGACGCGGCCGAGGCCATCAACGAGTTCCTGCGCCCCTACCCGGAAGTGAAGCACTGTAGCGAGGAAGGTTACTGGCTCGCGCGGCGCTCAGAGGATGCTGACTTGGCTGTCTGGGTCTGGATTGAGCGGTACGGCGATCTTGATGCTGGTTTAGTGCGATGTGCCGATGCACCTGCTAGCGGCCAAGGATGAGGCCATCGACTTGGCAATCCTGGACCTCAACCTTGCTGGCGTGCTGACTTATCCGGCCGCCGATGTGCCCAAGGGGCGAGGCATTCCGTTCATCTTCTCAACCTGCTACGGCAGCGCCGGGCTCAAAGAGGCGTACTCCAGCTGCCCGACCTTGCAAAAGCCGTTCGATCAGCAGGCCCTAGAGCAAGCTATCAGGGCGGCGGTCGCACCGAACCATTAAGAAGTTCTCGACCGTAGTCAGAACCAGGTTCGACTCCACGCAGCCGCTGCCCTATACCTCATCCCTATGAACTTGACCGTTCGACTACTCCTCCTCGTCGCTGTGGCCATCCTGCCGGCCCTGCTGATCGAGGCCTACAACGAGTATGCCCTGCGCCGGACCCGCGAGGCCGAGGTGCAGAGCCAAGCCGTCCGGCTGGGCGAGCAGGCCGCTGCCGAGTTGCGCCAGGTGATTGAGGGCGTCCAGCGTGTTGCGGTGATCCTGGCGCAGGTGCCACTCATTGGTGAGGCTGCCCTCGGGGCCACGCCCCCAGATGCGTGCTCGGCCCTGCTGGTGCGCCTCCGCCAGGAATACCCCGGGCAGTTGTCCCTCGGCATTGCAAACCGGGAGGGCCAGCTTGTCTGCACCACCCGTGGCACCCCAACAGTAGCCCGGATCAGGGGCGCGCATTTCCAGCGCGCGATGCAAACGGGTCAGTTCGTCATCGGCGGCTACGGCGAGAGCGGCACAGGGGAGCGCTTCCTCAGCTTCGCCTATCCCTTGCGCAATGGAACGGGCGAGCGCCTGGGCGCCATCGTGCTCGGGCTGGATCTGACATGGCTCGCTGCGCACATGCGGCAACGCTTTGGCGACGTGGACGCGGTGGTGGGGCTCTCCGACCGAGACTTGACCTACCTGATGCGGCTTCCTGATGATGACACCCAGCTCGTTGGCAAGCCGCCCCCTGCCCCGCAGCGCGCCTTGGCCGGCTTGGTCGGAAAGGGCGCGATCGAAGCGAAGGGGCCAGACGGGGTCACGCGGGTGGCCACATTCGTGCCGATCTCGATGAGCCCTGACGCCGGGGAAAAACCGGACCTGATTGTCGCCTTTGGCCTGTCAAAGGATGCGGCGTTCAGGTCAATCAATGCGGCCACGCGCCAAGGCGTGATGCTCCTTGTCACCAGCCTTGCCCTTGCCCTGCTCGCGGCATGGATCGGTGGGCGCTATTTCGTGCAACGTCCCGTGCAGCGCCTGCTCGGGGCCGCTGTCCGCTGGCGCGAAGGCGACTACGCGGCGCGGATCGGTGGAGCAAGCGGAAGCGAGTTCAGCAAGCTTGGGGCAGCCTTTGATGCCATGGCCGAGCGGATCGCGGAGCGAACCCGAGCGCTCAAAGCGAGCGAGGACCGTTTCCGATCGCTGGCGAACCTGGTGCCGGCCTTCGTCTGGTTCGGTGACGCCGACGGCAACATCCGTTACCTGAACAATCGCTGGTACGGATACACGGGCCAGACCTCCGAGGAAGCCTTGGCAAGCGGATGGGCTGACGCGGTCCATCCCGACGACGTGCAGCGGACGCTGTCCGCATGGACTGCTGCCCACACGCGTGGTGATCTCTACGAGGTAGAGGTCAGATACCGCCGGTATGACGGCACCTATCACTGGTTTCTGGCACGAGCCGAGCCCCTGCGGGACGAGGCGGGTCGGATCACGGGCTGGTTCGGATCGAGCACGGACATCGACGCACTCAAGCAAGCCGAAGAGCATCGGACACTGCTGATCAACGAGCTGAACCATCGCGTGAAGAATACGCTCACCACGGTGCAGTCGATCGCCTTGCAGAGCCTGCGTGCACCGGACCCTGAACAGGGCCGGCAGGCCTTTGAGGCGCGGCTGTTCGCCCTGGCGCGCACCCACGATGTACTCACCCGGGAGAACTGGGAGAGTGCTTCCCTCCGGGAAATCGTCCTGGAAGCGATCCGGCCTTATCAGCAGGACGGGAGCGAGAGGTTCAATATCGAAGGGTCATCCTTGAGAATTCCACCTGGCATGGCCCTACCGATCTCGATGTGCCTGCACGAGCTTCTCACGAATGCGGTTAAGTACGGCTCCCTGTCCGTGGACGCCGGACGGGTAGCGATCACCTGGAGCGTCCACGAGACGGGCCTGCGATGCCGATTGATACTTCGCTGGGAGGAGACTGGTGGTCCTCTGGTCACGGAGCCCACCCGCACCGGGTTCGGAACCCGGCTGATTCAGCGCAGCCTGGCGCAAGAGCTTGGGGGTGAGGTCGAGGTGCGATACGCCCCTATGGGGGTGGCGTGCCTGATTGACGTCCCGCTCACGGATGTACCAAGCCACGCAGCCCAGGCGGCAGCCTGAGTCCGAAGTCTTAAAGTAGCCGGCTGTTCCCATCGCGCCTTCGTCAGCGCGGGCAGGCTGTGATGGACCCTCTCAGGAGATATTGGACACTTCACGACTCCGGCTAGACTCATCCTGTGACGAAGCCGACAGTGTGAAATAACCGCGCGACCGCACATCCCAAGATGATACGAGATCCGCAATAGCGTCCCTCAAGCTTGGTGCAAACGGCACACCCTGCTCCCGGCACCATACCGCGGAGGCATCCTACTCACTGGTTCCCTGCAGCATCAAAGGCCAGCTTAGGTACCAGTCTTTGACAACCTCCGGGCTTCATGTGACGCTGCGGCATGCCTACAGATCAGACCCGTAACGTCTCCCTGACTGCCGAGCTGAACGCGTTCATCTGTGCCCAGGTCGCCTCCGGACAGTACCAGAACGCCAGCGAGGTGGTCCGCGCCGGCCTGCGCCTGCTCCTGCAGCAGGTTGGGCCCGGAGATCCGCAGATGCGCCTTCCGGCCGATGGGTCGCAAACGCCCCGTGCACCGGTGCGAGGGCGACATGCACGGCAGGTCTGACGCGGGCAGTAGCGGGCTCGAGTTCCTCCACAGTGGCGGCGAGATGGGCACGTTGATGCGGGCTCACGACTGGTCGGGCTCACCCCTCGGCGCGCCCGAGACCTGGCCGCAGTCCCTGCGCTCAGTGGTCGAGCTAATCCTTGGCTCCAAGTTCCCGATGTTCGTCGCCTGGGGCCCAGAACTCGGCTTCCTGTACAATATTGCCTATGCCGAGATCCTCGGCGCGAAGCACCCAGCCGCTCTGGGCGCCCGCTTCCAGGACATCTGGTCCGAGATCTGGCCTGACATCTCGCCGCTGGCCGACGCGGCGCTTGCAGGCGAGGCGACTTACCGCGAGAACCTGCCGCTCCTGGTTCACAGGAAGGGCTTCGACGAGCAGGCTTGGTTTACCTTCAGCTACTCGCCCGTGCGGGACGAGGCCGGACGCATTGCCGGCATGTACTGCGCCGTCGCCGAGACCACCGAAGCCGTACTCGCCGATCGGAGGCGCGCGGCGGACACGGAGCGGCAACGCCGGCTGTTCGAGCAGGCGCCAGGCTTCATTACGATCCTCACCGGTCCCGAACACGTGTTCGAGTTCACGAACGTCGCTTATCGGCGCCTGTTTGGCGACCGCGGGTA
>DATHAU010000241.1:0-1848 GCA_035296545.1 Microvirga sp. | reverse complement strand
CTTCGCCATCTCGGGCGGGCTCGCCGGGCTGGCGGGGATCGCCGAGGTGTCCGGGCAGATCGGGCAGCTCCAGCCCTCGATCTCCCCGGGATACGGCTTCACGGCCATCACCGTGGCCTTCCTGGGCAGGCTCAATCCCATCGGCATCCTGGTGGCGGCGCTCGTGGTCGCGCTCACCTTCATCGGCGGCGAGAGCGCGCAGATCCTGCTCAAGCTGCCCCTCGACCTGACCCAGGCCTTCCAGGGCATCCTGCTCCTGTGCGTGCTGGCGGCCGACGCCCTGGTGAGCTACCGCATGCGTTTCGTCACACGGGGAGGGGGCAAGTGACCATTACCGAGGCCATTCTGCTCACCATCGTGACGGCTTCGACGCCGCTGCTCATCGCCGCCCTGGGCGAACTCGTGACGGAGCGCTCAGGCGTGCTGAATCTGGGCGTCGAGGGCATGATGGCCATGGGCGCGGCGTGCAGCTTCGCCGCCGCCGTGACCTTCGATTCGACCCTGCTCGGGGTGGCGGCGGGCATCCTGGCCGGCGCCCTGATGTCGGCCCTGTTCGCCCTGGTGGTCCTCGGGTTCGCGGCCAACCAGGTGGGCTCGGGCCTTGCCCTGACGATCTTCGGCCTGGGGCTGTCGGGGCTGATCGGCGCGCCTTTCGTCGGGTCCCGCCGCGACCCGGTGGCGCCGATCCACATTCCGGCCTTGAGCGACCTGCCCTTCGTCGGCCGCCTCTTCTTCGGACAGGACCTGTTCGTCTACATGTCCGTGGCCTTGGTGGTTCTTGTGGGCGTCTATCTCGTCCGGTCCCGGTCGGGCCTCACCCTGCGCTCGGTGGGCGAGAACCACACCTCCGCCCATGCCCTGGGCCTTCCGGTCTGGCGCATCCGCTTCTGGGCCATCGTGTTCGGCGGCGCCTGCGCGGGCCTGGCGGGAGCCTATCTCGCCCTCGTCTATACCCGCTTCTGGTCCCCGGGAATGACCGCGGGGCGGGGCTGGATCGCCCTGGCGCTGGTGGTCTTCGCCGCATGGCGGCCGGGCTGGGTTCTGGTGGGGGCCTATATCTTCGGGGCAGCGACCGTGCTGCAGCTTCATGCCCAGGCGGCCCAGTTCGGGGTGCCGTCCCAGCTCCTGTCGGCGGTGCCCTACCTGGCGACGATCCTCGCCCTGCTGCTCCTGTCCCTGCGCCACGGCCGGGCCATCGGCGCGCCCGGTTCCTTAGGGATGCCTTTCGTGCCTGACCGCTAGGCGCGAAGGTGATATTGTAGGCATATGGCGGCAGGTGCATTCTTGCCATAACGGCCGGGACCTGCGACGGATATCTGAACCATCAACTCAAGGGAGCGAGCATGTTTTCACGGGCGGTTTTCGGAGTATTGGCGGGGGTTGCGGCGCTCGCCCTGTCGGCGGGCGGCGCGGCCGCCCAGCAGAAGCTGAAGGTCGGCTTCATCTATGTGGGCCCGGTGGGCGACCACGGCTGGAGCTACCAGCACGACGTCGGCCGCAAGGCCATCGAGAAGGCCTTCGGCGACAAGGTCGAGACCACCTATGTGGAGAGCGTGCCGGAGGCCGATTCCGAGCGCGCCATCGAGCAGCTCGCCCGCACGGGTCACGGCCTGATCTTCACCACCTCCTTCGGCTTCATGGAGCCGACCGTGCGGGTGGCCCAACGATACCCCAACGTGAAGTTCGAGCACGCGACCGGCTACAAGCGAGCCGCGAACCTCGCCACCTACGCGGCGAAGTTCCACGAGGGCCGCTACATCGCCGGGCAGATCGCGGGCAAGATGTCGACGACGGGCACCATCGGCTACGTCGGCGCCTTCCCGATCCCGGAGGTGGTGGCCGGCATCA
>DATHAU010000240.1:0-3566 GCA_035296545.1 Microvirga sp. | reverse complement strand
GAGATCACTGTCTCACTCGAGACACTGGTGCGGACTGGCGGGCGTAAAGTCGGCCATCGGGCGTGACAGCGACCACGCTCAACACCTCGCGCCGCTTGCTCACCCGCCGTAGCACTGGAGCCAGCCCACGCCGGGCCCAGGTCGTGCCCGGCCGGGCGCGGAAGCTGGGGCCGGTCTCATCCCAGAGCAGAAGCGTGCGGTGCTCCCGCAGCGCCTTTTTTTCAAAGCCACCCATTCCCGCTTGGGCCAGACCGCAATCACCAGCTCATTGCGCTCCCTGGCCCGGGTGGCCGGGCGCTGCACGCTGAAGCCATGCGCCTTGAGCGGCCGCTCCAGATAGCCCGGATGATAGTGCACCCCGAACGCGCGTTCGATCAAGGCCGCGATGCGCTTGAGGGTCCAGCGCTCGCTGGCAAAGCCCGCCGCCACCGCGCCCCGGTCCAGGAGCCGGCCCAGACGAGCCCAGGCCTTCTCATCGAGCCGAGGGGACCGACCCGGAATCGGGCGCGCTTCCAGACCACGCGGTCCCTCCTGGGCGAGGGTGGTGGCCCAGCGGCAGACACTGGCGCGGCTGACCCCAAGTGTCCGGGCGATCTGGGCCTGCGAGAGCTGTCCCTGGCGCAACAACGTCGCGCCCGCGAGACGCCGCTCCTCCATCTGCCCGGATGTCAGATGCGTTGGCCGCCAAACGTCGTCATCCATCGCGCGTCTCCTCACGAGGATCGACATCGCCCTATGTTACACCCCCTTCGTGGAGATCATTAGCATCCCAAACGGCGTAATCGCGGGTTGCTCTAACGACTTCCTTCCCGAAATCCTCGATGCCGTTTTGAACTCTCTGCTCTTGCTGTGCTACGGCAACTTGCTCGAGCTGCTTGAAGCTTGGTTGTACGGCGACACTCATCATCAGGTAAGTTAGCGGAATGAGGAGCAGAGCGGCCATCAGGACAGCAATAGCTAGCTTCTTCGTGAGTGTGATTGAGGCACTCTTACGCATCTGGAAAACGTTTTAGAGGACGGTTACGGTTGATGCCGTCAGAAATACACCAAGCACGAGACAATGAAGGCGATCTTAACTTATCATGCTCCTTGACACAAACAGCTTTTGATTGTGAAGTTTGGAAGGACAGTGCCTAGAAACGGGGAACGACAATCGATGGCACGCCTTCTTGTCGTGGACGACGAGCCACAAATGCTTTCAGCCTACAAGGCTACGTTCTCGACTTTTTCCGATGCGAGTCCAGCATGGCCGTTAGAGGATGGTGACCTCGACGTGCTGAGTGAGCAGCTCTTTAGTGAGCCTGCGAAGCCGAAAGACTCACCCCATGATTTTGATGTGCAGTATTGTAGTCAAGGCGACGAAGCAGCGCGAAAGGTTGAGGAAGCGCTTGCATCTGGTCAGCCATTCTCTGTGATATTGCTGGACATGAGGATGCCACCTGGCATTGATGGTAAAGAAACGGCGCGCCGGGTGCGTGCGCTTGACCGTGATATAAACATTGTAATTGTAACGGGCTACTCTGATCACTCCCCACACACCGTAGGTGAAGTAGCTGGGCCAATTGATAAATTATTCTATATAACAAAGCCTTTTGATAGAGTTGAGATTAGACAGCTAGCGATTAGCCTGGATGCGCGCTGGCGCCTTGAGCACGAGCAGAAGAAGCTGGAGCAGATCCAGCGGGCCAAGGATATGCGCCTGCAGCTCGCCATGGTGGCGTCCGGCCTGGGCGACTGGAGCTGGAATGCGCTGACGGATGCCATGATCCTTTCGTCCCGCGCGGCCAGCTTCTTCGGCCTTCACCCGGCCTCTTCCATGACTTGGTCCGAGTTGAGCCGGCTTCTCGTCGACGGCGACCGCGAGCGCGTTCAAAGCGCCATGACCGCAGCTCTTCTGAACGATGAGCCTTTCGATCTCGAGTATCGGATCGTGCGGCCCGACAACGGCCAGATCCGGTGGCTTGCCCAAAGAGCCCGGACGGAGTTTTCGGCGGAGGGTGAGGCTATCGGTCTGAGCGGCGTAGTTCGCGATGTCACGGATGAACGCACGGCACTCGAGCGTGAACGGCTCCTGGCCCGTGAGGTCGACCACAGGGCCAAGAACGCCCTGGCGGTCGTGCAAGCGCTCGTGCGCTTGACGCCGTTCACTTCCAAGGAGGAGTACGTCGCAACCGTCACCGGACGCATCCACGCGATGGCCCGCGTGCACACCTTGCTGTCTCGCAATTCCTGGAATGGAGCAACGATCGAGCAGATCGTGCGGGAGGAACTGGCTCCCTTCGAGACAACCGGGAGTTTTGAAATTCAAGGCCCTGACGTCGAGCTGAGTCTGGAAGCGGCCCAGCCCCTCAGCCTGCTGATTCATGAACTCACCACAAATGCGAGCAAGTACGGTGCTTTGTCAGTGCCCGCGGGGCGCGTGTCCGTGAGCTGGACCGTGACGGGGGATGGTGGAGTCAAACTCGCCTGGACCGAAACGGGAGGTCCTCGACCACCGATCGCTGAAATATCCGGCTTCGGCACGCGCCTGATCAGAGGCGCAGCAAGCCAGCTCGGTGGAGTCGTAGAGCAGGAATGGCGGCCGACAGGCTTGCATTGCACTCTGTCGATCGCAACCTTCCAGACAAAAGGCTTCTCGACGCCGAACCAGACGATGTTCAGCAGGCGGCAACGAACGACTCGCCTCAAGGGCAGCAGGATTCTCGTGGTTGAGGACGAGGTTCTGCTCGCCATGGAGACCGCCAATCACCTGGCTGCGGCGGGCGCGACCGTGATTGGTCCTGCCAACACCCTGACAGCCGGTCTTGCGATGGCTGCGTCGGAACGAATCGATGGCGCGGTGCTCGATCTTAACCTCGGCGGGCAGAGCGCAGAACCGCTCCTCCAGTTCCTGTCGCGGATGGAAGTGCCGTTCATCGTCATCACAGGCTACGAGTCCGCTGGCGTCCAGGTTCCTGTCCTGCTGCGAAAGCCAGTCGAATATCCGACTCTCGTGGAAACGCTCTCGGAGCAACTGGCAAAGATTGGCCCGAGGCGGGTGGCAGCATCCTCGGCACGCTGAGCGGCGTGGCCTCGCTGCATAATGCCCGGCCTTCGATGGACGGCATTCGGGGGCTCCCCCGGCTTACCATTTAATGAGGAAAAACTCACAGGAGGTCGGGTGGTTCTATTTAGCCTAGGGCCTTCGCTCGTGGAAAAAGAACTACCTCCGGTCAAGCCAATGGCTGCGACCGTGCCGATGGTCATCGCGGTTACCTCGCGGTTACAGTTTCCCGCCTTCACTGCCGTAAATCCGGTTACACTCGGCTCCACATAATTTCACGAAAGGGCTCTCGGACCACGTGCGACCGCATCGCTGCAATTCTGTGTATTCACATCGAGCGTGATGCACTGCTGTCGATTGTAGCAACGGTACGAATTGGCCATTCCTAAACCGAAGGTCGGAAGTTCGAGTCTTCCCGGGATCGCCAATTAAACCTTTGTAGCTGTTCACCTTTCTGCTCCATCTGTGCTGCCGTAGCAGCAGGGTTTGACACTTTCAGGCGTCGGGTTTGACAACCTTTGTG
>DATHAU010000239.1:0-3588 GCA_035296545.1 Microvirga sp. | reverse complement strand
CTGCCCGTCATGGTGATCATGTCGCTCAAGGGAGAGCGCACGAGGGCGTCGCCCACCTGGCGGCCGTCGCCAGTGACCACGTTGAGCACGCCCTTGGGAATGCCGACCTCATCGGCGAGGCGAGCGATCTCGATGGCCGACAGCGGGGTCGATTCATGCCCCTTCACCACCATGGTGTTGCCGGCCACGAGCGCCGGGCCGATCTTGCGGGCGGCGAGAGCGGCCGGATAGTTCCAGGCGGTCAGGCCGACCACCACCCCGAAGGGGACGCGGCGGATCCACACCTCCTCGTTCGGGAAGTCGGAGGGCATGATGTCGCCCTCGATGCGCCGCGCGCTCTCGGCCGCGAAGGTGAGGAACGTGACCACCGCGTCGATCTCGCCCTCGGCCTGGTTCAGGGGCTTGCCCTGCTCCAGCACCACGATCCGGGCGAGGTGATCCTTCTCCCGGCGCACGGCGGCGGCCAGGTCCTGCACGTAGCCGGCGCGGACGATGGGCGGCAGGGCGGCCCAGGCGGGCTGCGCCCGGCGGGCGGCCTCGAGGGCGGCATGGGCGTCCTCCACCGATCCCGCGGGGACCGTGGCGAAGACAGCCTCGTTGGCGGGGTTCTCGACCTCGGAGCGGCCGGGGGTCCGGCCGTCGGTCCAGGCGCCGTCGATATACATCTGGTAATGGGTCACGGTTTCGGCGCGACTGGCTTGAATCGAAGCGGTCATCGATGACCCTCTCAGGTTTCCCGGCGCAGGGCGCAGGGGGCGGAGGCTGACGGGGCGATGCCGTGAGATGGCGTCACCTGTCTGTCCTCCAGAGATTGCCCAAGCGTAGCAATGTCAAACCAAACGTCATTTCCTGATCTATTTGGTTCGACCGGATGGAGGATGATGGGATGAGGGGAGGCTGTCAAGTGCTATCGTTCCATCCTTTTTCCACCATAATCATGCCGATAGAATGCCGCTTTGCCCGGTCAGCCATAGTCCTATCCGTTTACGCCCTGGAATTTGGTCCGACCATATGTTAGGACATCAGGCGCAATGCCCGGCTTCCGGACGGGGGCTCCCAGGGCTTCGGCGGCGATGAGAGAGACGACGATGGACCAGAACCAGGAATCGCCCGGCCGCGGCGCGGAGGGGGCGGTGGGACGCCGTTCCGACGCGGTCGCGGCAGAGCTGGTGCGGATGATCCAGTCCGGCGCCTTCCAGGAGGGGCAGCGCCTGCCCGCCGAGCGGGACCTGATGCAGCGCTACGGGGTCAGCCGCTCGGCGGTTCGCGAGGCCATCGTGTCCCTGGCCAATCGCGGGCTGATCGAGACCCGCCTCGGCCATCGCCCCATCGTGCGTAAGGCTGATTACGAGATCGCCGTGGACCGGGTCGGCAACATCGTCGGCCATCTGGTGGTGGACCGGAAGGGCGTCTGGAACCTGTTCGAGACGCGCATCTTCATCGAGGCGGCGCTCGCCCGCTGGGCCGCCAACCACGCGCGCCGGGTGGACATCGACGATCTCAGGGCCGCCCTCGACGAGAACCGCGAGGCCATCGGCGACTCGCTGCGCTTCGACGAAACCGACGCCGCCTTCCACGCGGTCCTCTACCGCATCCCGGGCAACCCCATCTATCCGGCGATCCACAAGGCCTATGTGGAATGGCTCGTCCAGCACTGGCGCTCCATGCGGCGCGGCGCGGGCATCGACCAGATGAACCATGCGGGCCACCAGGCCATCTTCGAGGCCATCGCGGCGCGCGATCCCGACGCCGCCGAGGAGGCCATGCGGCGCCATCTGGTGGCCGCATGGGAATTCGTGCGCTCCACGTTCCCGGCCGTAGCCGAGTCGGCGCAAGGGGCCGAGGATTTGCCCTGAGGGGCCGCTTCCCCGGTCTTATGAATTCGCCCCGCCGCCTGCGTCCGCCTGCGGCCGGGGCATCAGGCCGCCCGCCGTGAAGCCCCCGTCCACGCTGATGGTCTGCCCGGTCACGAAGCTCGAAGCGGCGGGATCGAGCAGAAAGATCGCGGCGCTCGCGATCTCGGACGGCTGGCCGTACCGCGCCATCGGCACCGCCGCGAGCCACTCGGCCCGCACCCGATCCGTGTGCACCTCGCGCACGAGGGGCGTCTCGACGGGCCCCGGCGCGATGGCGTTGACCCTGATCCCCAGGGGCGCAAGCTCCACGGCCATCACCTGGGTCATGGTGATGACGCCGCCCTTCGAGGCCCCATAGGCGACCCGGCCCACGTTGCCGCGGATGCCCGACACCGACGCGATGTTGACGATGGAGCCCGCGCCGCGCCCGCGCATCCGCAGGGCGACCTCGCGGGAGACCACGAAGCTTCCGACGAGGTTGACCTCCAGCATCCGGCGGAACAGGTCGGCGCTGGTGTCGAGGCAGGGGATGTCCCGCGCGATGCCTGCGGAATTCACCAGTCCGGTGATCGGGCCGAACTCGGCCTCGCACCGTTCGACGGCGCGCACGACCGCCGCCTCGTCGGCGATGTCCAGCCGCTCGAATCGGGTCCGCCTGCTGGAGGGATCGAGGGCCGCCTTGCATCGGTCGAGGCTCTGCTCGTCGCGATCCGCCACGACGGCGCGCCAGCCCTTTTCGAGAAGCGCCTCGACGACCGCAAGGCCGATCCCCGAAGCGCCGCCCGTGACGAACACCGTTTCCTGCCTGGACATCGCATTCCTCTCAAGTGTCTCGATCGACGCCGGGTGGGCTCACGCGGCGCGTCCTGATGAAGTCCCTGCGCGCCCAGGTCCCGCTCACGCGGGGCCCGCAGGGCTCAAGTCGGGGGAATGCATCCCCTGGCCTCCAGCTCCGCGCGAATGTTCTTCTTGGTGATCTTGCCATAGGCGGACCGGGGCAGGCCATCCCAGAAGAACACGCGCCTGGGAAGCTTGTAGCGGGCGAGCCTGCCGTCCATCCAGGCCAGAAGCTCCCCCTCGTCGAGGGCCGAGTCGGGCCGGAGAACGCAGACGGCGACGCCGATCTCGCCCCAGGTCCTGTCGGGCACCCCCAGCACCGCCACCTCGGCGACCGCCGGGTGGGTCAGGATCTTCTCCTCGATCTCCCGCGGATAGATGTTCGAGCCCCCCGAGATGTACATGTCGGAGGCGCGGCCCGTGATGTAGACGAACCCGTCCCGGTCCATGTGGCCGAGGTCGCCGGTGCGGAACCAGCCGTCGCGGAACGCCTTTTCGTTGGCCTCCGGGTTGTCGTAGTAGCCTGCGAAGACCGCCGGGCCGCAGACGCAGATCTCGCCGGTGGCGCCCGGGGGAACTTCACGCCCCTGGTCGTCCTGGATGGACACCTGCATTCCGGTCCGCTCGTAGCCGCAGGTTCCCACCTTCACGCCGGGGCCGTCCTCCGCCTCGTGCAGCTCGGGGGGAAGCACCGTGATGTTGCCGGTGACCTCCCCCAGCCCGAAATACTGCACCAGCACCTTGCCGAGCTTCTTCAGGGCGTGCTTCTGGTCCTCCCGGTACATGGGCGCGCCCGCATAGATCACGTAGCGCAGGGACGAATGATCGTGGGCGTCCACGGACGGGTGCTCGGTGAGCATCTTCACGATGGTGGGCACGGTGAACAGGTTGGTGA
>DATHAU010000238.1:0-11958 GCA_035296545.1 Microvirga sp. | reverse complement strand
CCGCCGGCTGAACGGCCCTTCCAGGCCGCAGCCGAAGAGAAAGCCGCCCTCAGAGGCGGCTTCCATGATTCCTTCCCGGATGAAAAGCCTTCTAGCGGCTCGCGCCCCGGCGCGTCGCCGACCAGGCCGCCTGCATGAGCGCCGCGGCCAGGGCGGTCTTGATGATGGTCGCAGCCACGAAGGGAGAGGCGCCCAGGGTCCAGGCCTTGGCGAAGGGCATCGCGAGGGAGAGCTGAGCCAGCCCGAAGGCGAAGATCAGGGCGTGGCCCACCGCCATCATGATGACGACGCGAGGGAGCGAACGGTCCCAGCCGCGCTCGGCCATGTAGCCCGTGGCGACGGCCGCCGCCAGGAAGCCGAAGAGGAATCCGCCGGTGGGGCCCATGAAGTAGCCGATCCCGGCCGGCAGGGGCGGCGTGTTGGCGAAGACCGGCAGGCCCATGGCGCCCTCGGCCAGGTAGAGGGCCACCGTCGCGCCGCCGAGGCGCCAGCCGTAGGACGCGCCGATCATGAGCACGACCAGGGTCTGCAGGGTCAACGGAACGTAGGGCAGCGGCACCTGGACCTTGGCGGAGATCGTCAGAAGCGCCGTGCCGGCGATCATCAGGACGATGGCGCGAAGCGCCGTGAAGCGGGCATCGTCCCGGGAGGGCCAGAGCAGGCCCACGAGGGTCGATGGGGAAGCGAGCGAAGAGGCGCCGGTCGACATGAAAGGGATCTCCAGATCGTTCCGCCTTTCGCAGGCGGCTCATGACGCCTTATAGGTGGGTCCGGCCGGCGTCTCAAGCCGCCGAGTCGCTTCCCGCGGGCCGGACCGGCAACTTTCCAGGGCTCCAGCATGGCAGACGATCTCAGCTTCGACATCCGCTCCCCGGCGCAGGCGGGGGAATGCGTTCGCGTGAGCCCCCTCGTGCGCCGAATCATCGCCAACAATCCCGGCCCCATCACGTTTACGGGCACGTGCAGCTACATCGTCGGGACCGGAAAGGTCGCGATCATCGATCCGGGCCCGAGCCTGCCCGGCCATGTGGAGGCCCTTCTCGGCGAGGTGCGCAACGAGACGGTGACGCATGTGTTCGTCACCCATACCCACCGGGACCACTCCCCTGCCGCCGCCGCCATCAGGGCGGCCACGGGGGCGGCCATCGTGGGCTGCGGCCCCCACCGCCCGGCGCGCGCCCTCTTCACGGGCGAGGTCAACCCGTTGGAGGCGAGCTCCGACAAGGATTATGCCCCCGACCGGGAACTCGGCGACGGCGATGCCGTCGAGGGGGACGGCTGGACCCTGGCGGCCCTGGCCACCCCCGGCCACATGGCGAATCACCTGGCCTTCTCGCTTGTCGAGGAAAAGGCCCTTTTCTCCGGCGACCACGTGATGGCCTGGTCCACCACCGTGGTGGCGCCGCCCGACGGCTCCATGAGCGAGTTCATGGCCTCCCTCGACAAGCTGAGGGGGCGGGACGAAACCGTCTACTGGCCCGGCCATGGCGGTCCGGTCACCGAGCCCCAGCGCTTCGTGCGGGCGCTCGTCCATCACCGCAGGCAGCGGGAGGCCTCCATCCTCAACCGGCTGGCGGCCGGCGACAGCACGATCCCGGAGATCGTGGCGGCCATCTACCAGGGCCTCAATCCGGCTCTCGTGGGGGCGGCGGGCCTCTCGGTCTTCGCCCATCTGGAGGACCTCGTCGCCCGGGGGCAGGCGGCGACCGACGGGGTCCCGGCGCTGGACGGACGATATCGCCTGACCTGACCGGCCGGTCAGTTCAAGGCCAGGGCCAGGTTCGAGGTCTCTTCGAGGAAAAGGCGGATGCGGGCGGCGTTCGCGCCGAGGTCGCGG
The DNA here is from genome assembly GCA_035296545.1 of Microvirga sp. GTDB lineage: Bacteria > Pseudomonadota > Alphaproteobacteria > Rhizobiales > Beijerinckiaceae > Microvirga. The sequence goes on along the minus strand of DATHAU010000238.1, from coordinate 10,121 downwards.
GAGCCGAAGCGGGACGCGGAGCGGATGTCGATGCGCGTTCCGTCGGCGCGGGGGCGCACGCGCACGGTGATGTCGTCGGGCAGCCTCAGCAGGAAGGTGCGGTCGACGGCCTCCAGGCGCCCGACGCCGATGCGCCCGCCGGGGGGCACCGCCTCGATCACCCGCCAGCCGAGATTGGCGGCCGCCTTCTGAACCAGGGCGAAGGCTTCCGCGGGCCCGATGTCGAGGGTGAGCGGGGCGATCTGCACATAGGCCGCCCGCTGCATCTCCCGCGCCTCGGGCGGAACATCGGGGGGCACCCGGCCGGAGCGGGCCTCGAGCGCGGCGCGGGAGCGCGAGAAGAGCGGCGGGTCGTCCGTGTCGGTGGAGACGTCGTTGATGGGCGGCAGGGTGACGGCCTTGGCGGCCATGACCGCCGGGTAGCCCAGCACGAGGGCTGCGATCACGAGCCCCTTGATGGCGCTCCCCAATCCGCGGCGGCCCTCCTGCCAGATCCGCACGAAGCCCATGAGGGACATGCCCACGGCCACGAGGGCGATCGCGAGCCCTGCCCCCAGGGCCGCGAAGCCGGAGGGGTAATCGACCCGGTTGAAGCGGATCAGAAGCACCGCCATCACGGTCACCGCGAGGGCGAACCATGCGAGCATGGGCGACCACTTCGCCGGCCGGGAGAACGGTTCCTCGAGAATGAGATGACGCATCAGGTCGTCTTACAAATCTCTTTGAGCGAGCGCCACTCCTCTTCTGTCAGAAGCGGCGGGCCGGGCCGGGCGGGAACCAGTCTTTCCATAGCCTTCAGCCGCTCCTCCGTCACCGGATGGGTGGACAGAAAGGCGGGGAGCTTGCCGTTTTTCCCTTCGATGCGCTTGAGCAGCTGGCCCAGGGGGGCGGGAGAACGGCCCAAGGCCAGCATCGTCCTGCCGGCATAATCGTCCGCCGCGGTCTCGACCTCGCGCGTATAGGCGCTCTCGATCAGATACTGGCTGACGACCACGATCGTGCCGCCGCCCATCACGTCGCCGAAGAGCAGCCCGAGCAGATAGGACGCCCCGCCGGACTGGATCAGCACGCGCAGGCCGTCCCGGTGCGCGACATGCCCCATCTCGTGGGCGAGAACCGCCGCGATCTCGTCCGCCGACCGGGCCCGGTCGAGAAGCGCCTTGAAGAGATAAATCTTGCCGCCGGGCAACGCGATGGCATTGGGGATGGAGCTCTCCAGAACGGCGACCTCCGGCTCGATCTCCAGTTCCGTCGTGCCCTTCAGGCGCTTCACCAGGGTTTCCAGGGCAGCAGCGCCTGGAGGATGGGAGCAGACCTTGCTGCCGAAAACCAAACGGACCTGATTGTCGACCGCGTTCCCCAGGCGCCGCTCCACCGAGAGCGGAATGAGCGGCGTGAGGCGCTCGGCCACGATGGGGAGCAGAAAGAAGATCGAGGCAAAGATCGAAGCGACAGCGGCTGCGGACCAGAACACGATCCGCCCTGTGCGCTCCTTATCCCTGACGGCGAGATGATGGCACTGGGCCAGAACGGCGGCCTGGTCGCCAGGATCGGCGATGTCGAGCCTTGCAAGCTCCGGCCCGCCGTCCAAGGTCAATCTCAGAATGCCCTCGGGAGCATCCTTGCGCCTGACGGCGTCGTTGGGCCAGGAGGCGATCCGTTCGCCGCCCTCATGAAGGTCGAGGCCGGATGCGGTGACCTGAAGGGAGACCGTTCTGCGCCGCGCGCTCTCTCCATCGTAAAACACCGCATCCGTCATCGTGGCTCCTTCGATGAACCCTGCGATCTCTCCTCAGGGTTCTCCCGTGTTTGATTTTGCCGCATCCCGCATCGGTTGCGGGATGCTAGATGCCGACGTTGAAATCGAGGGCGTCGGCCAGGCCCTCGCCCATGGAGCCGGAGGCCTGCCCCGCCGCCACGACCTGATCGACGGCCTGCAAGCTCGCGATCGTGGCGGAATTCACCGCCAGAACCCAAAGCCCCCGGCCGAAGAAGTAGCGCTGGAGCACGCCCATGCCGAGCACCAGCAGGAGGTAGACGATGGCGGTGCCGACAAAGACACCGATGGTGGCCGGGTTTATCCCCTGGAAGCTCTCGGGATTCAGGTTCCGGAATGCTCCCTTGAACGCAGCAGCGAAGATCGCGACCAAGATGGCCGCGAGCACCGAAAAGGCGATTCCGAAGCCGATGGACGAGAAGAGCCATTTGAAGAACAGCCCGTAAACGGAACCGATCCCCAGGTTGCTCGACACAACGACCCCGCCGAAGCGGATGCCCTCGATCTGCCAGCGGGTGAAGATCGCCATGGCGGGCGGACCAAGAGCGACAACGGCCACGAAGACGCCGAGGGCCAACAGCCCCACCACCGGACTATTATCCCCGGAAGTCCTGGAGACCCTGGCGACCGCGAGGGCAAAGCTGCCGGCAATGATGACCAATCCCAGGACCCACACCCACCAACCGCGCTTGAAAAGCGACCACCCGGTGCCGGCAAAGTCGCCCTGCACGTTGCCGTAATAGGTATGGCGCATCCGGTAGCGCTCCAGGGAGGCCATGGCCCAGGGCAGGGCAAGGCCCAGGGTCAGCAGGGTCGCGAGATCCCAAAGGACGGCCCGAAAGGCGTAGGCCCAGCCGGAGCCCTTCATCCAGAACCGGATGCCGCGAAAGGTCGTACGCGTGGCCCGGTACTTGCGGGCGCGATACACGCCGAAATGGGCGAGCACGTACATGAAGATGATCAGCGGCAGGCTTGCGAGGGCCGCCTTCTCCTCCAGCAGGATGCCGATCATGAAGTACCCGAGGTAGAGCGGGGTCAGCACCGCCAGCGCGATGAGGAAGCCGATCAGCAGTTCCTTGGCGGTGCCGGTATATTCGAAGGTTTCGCCCGCCACCTGCGTGTTGGCCCAGAGATGCCGCCGCAGCTTGGTGATCAGCCAGAACCGGTAGAAGCCGAAGGTGGGAATCATGAAGAGGCTGCCCTTGACGAGCATGCCGAAAAACTCTCCCCCGCGTCCGGAAAACGACATGGGCGCGCTTTGCGGCAGGGGCGGAGGAGCGGAGTCGAGAGCAGCACTCATATCTGAACCTTCTGGAGACACTCAGGCCATGCCAATAGCATATGGCAAATTTTATAACATTCACGGGGCCGCTTGCCTGTTTCGACGATCTCTGCCGATCGGCAGGGATGACGCAGGGGATGGTTCTGATATAAACGATTTCCCTTCCGCAGGAGCAGGCCTTTGACTGTCCCCTCCCCCGCCCTGGATGCAACGGTCGACCCGCTTCGGGTCTGGTTTCGCTTCATCCGTCTGCATCGGCGCGCGGTCAACACGATAGCGGTCGAACTGAAGGAGCTCGGGCTCTCGATTCCGCAATTCGACCTGCTCTCCACCCTCACGGAGCGGGAGGGGCTGAGCCAGCAGGAGCTGGCGGAACGGCTTTACGTGACCAAGGGCAACGTGTCGGGCCTTCTCGACCGGATGGTGGAGGCGGGCCTGGTGGAGCGTCGCCCGATTCCCGGCGACCGGCGCTCCAACGCCCTCTACCTCACCGGCAAGGGACGGGACCTGGCGGAGCGCGGGATCGCCGCGCAGCGCGCCTACGTGACGAGAACCCTCGGCGCCCTGCCCCTCAAGGACCTGGCCGACCTGGAGCGGGTGGTGCTGGCGTGGCGGGAGAAGGCGCGGGCCGAGGAGGACGCGACCCTCGCCAAGGCGAAGGCGTAAGGCCCATGTTCGATGCGGTGGCGTTCGCGGGCGGCGGCAACCGCTGCTACTGGCAGGGCGGCTTCTGGGAGGCGGCCTCGCCCGTCCTCGGGCTCAGGCCCCGCCGGGTCGCGGGCGTGAGCGCGGGCGCGTGGTCGGCCTGCTACAGCCTTCTGGGCCTCGGCCGCCGGGTCAACGAGATGGTGGCGGAGGGCTGCAGCCTGGGGCGGCGCAATTTCGAGTGGCGGGCCTGGCGGCGGGAGGGCTCCCCCTGGCCGGTGGCCGGCATGTATCGCAGCCTGATCGAGGCGATCGTCGACGACGAGGCCTTCGAGCGCCTGAAGGGGGGCCCCGAGATCCTGATCGGGCTGGCGCGCAAGCCGCGCCGCCTTCCCCTTTCCCTCGCGGTTCCCCTCGGCCTCGCCACCTATCAGGTGGAGAAAAAGTGGCGTTCGCCCGTGCACCCGCGGGGCGGGCGGGCCATCGGCTTCCGCGCCGAATTCCTGCGCGTCCAGGACCTCGCCTCCCCGGCGGAACTGTCGGCGGCCCTGATGGCGAGCGCCAGCGTGCCGCCCTTCATGCCGGTGGGCCGCATCGGCGGCGTGGCGGCCCTCGACGGCGGGCTGGTGGACAATGTGCCCATCGAGCCGCTCCAGGCGGCGGAGGAGCGCGGGGGCAGGACCCTGGTGATCCTCTCGCGCCGCTACCGCGCCTTCCCCGACGTGAAAGGCCGCACCTATGTGCAGCCCTCGGAGCCGGTGCCCATCGGGCAGTTCGACATCACCAATCCGGCGGGCATCCGCAAGGCCTATGAGCTGGGCCTGAGGGATGGCGAGGCCTTCGCGCGAGGTGCGCGACATCACGTCGCTTGAGAAAGCGCGCCTGTAAGAGGCCTTCGATCCTTGGGACCGCCCGCTTCGTTCGGCGATCGTGCGGCCCCGTTAATCGCCGATTAAGGCGGCCTCGTTCATCTGCCGCCATGCCAGCAAATGGTCCGGGGTCCGCCGCCGACAGGCCAGGACCGGGCCCTAGGAGCAGGTCCGACCTGCGTGACCCGAGTGAGGAACCATGAATCAGCAAGCTTCCAACCGCGACCTTCGAGCCAACGGCCAAGCCTCCAAACCGACCGCCAGGCCGGCTTTCAAGCCCGTCGCCCTTCCGGCCGTCGCCGCCGCCGTGCGGGCGGCGAAGCTCCAGCCGAGCCGCCCGAAGGCCAGCCAGCCGCCTGCGATCCTGCGCAAGGAGGCCGTGCTCGGCTGAGCGCCCGTTCGGGCGCCCGTCCCTACCGCACGATCACCTTCGCGTTCAGGTCGACCCGGTTGTAGAGATCGACCACGTCGATGTTGCGCATCCGGATGCAGCCGGACGAGACGGCCAGCCCGATCTTCTCGGGTTCGTTGGTGCCGTGGATGCGATAGAGCGTGTCCCGGTTGCCCTCGAAGAGATACAGCGCCCGCGCGCCCAGGGGATTCAGGGGCCCGCCCTTCGTGTAGCTCACATGGGGCCAGCGGGCCTTCATCTCGGCGGGCGGGTTCCAGTCCGGCCATTCCGCCTTGCGGGCGATGCGGGACGTGCCGGTCCAGCCATAGGCCTCGTCGCCTACGGTGACGCCGTAGCGGATAGCCTTCCTGTCGGGCAGCACGTAATAGAGAAAGCGCTCCCTGGTATCGACCACTACCGTGCCGGGCGCTTCGCCCGTGGGATCGTCCATGAGATAGCGGCCGTAGCGCATGTCCTCCTGCGCCTTGGGAACCTGCGCCATCCATTCGGCGTCGCGGGCGGACACCTGGGGATCCGGAACGCCCTTGAAGCTGCATCCGGCCAAGGCGGCCAGAGCGACGATAAGGAGGGGCAGGCGGGAAATGCGCATCGGAGGTGGTTCTGCTTCGCCGCCGAAGGGGCAGCCTGGGACAAAAGGATAGTCGGGGCCGACCTTCCCGAACGGAAGGGGACGAATCACCGGTACAATGGCATGGCTTGAAGAGGAATGGTGTTGCATCGCAACAACATGGACAGGCGCTCGTCTGGCTGCGACAGTGGTTGTCCCCGGATCGAAGAGTTTTCATGTCGACGCTCTACATCAGCCACCCGGCCGCCCTCGACCACCAGACCCCTCTCGGCCACCCGGAAAGGCCCGATCGCATCCGCGCCATCGAGCGCGCCCTGGAGAAGGAGCGCTTCGTGGCGCTCCTGCGCGAGCAGGCCCCCATGGCCGAGATGGAGAGCCTGACCCTGGCCCATCCCGAGGAATACGCGGTGGCGCTCCGGGACGTCTGCCCCCGGGAAGGGCTGGTCCGGATCGACGAGGACACGACCATGTCGCCGGGGAGCTACGAGGCCGCCTCCAGGGGAGCGGGCGGCGCCGTCCGGGCCGTGGACGAGGTCATGTCGGGCCGCGCGCCCAACGCCTTCGTGGCCATGCGCCCGCCCGGGCACCATGCGGAGCGCAGCCGGGCCATGGGCTTCTGCTTCTTCAACAACGCGGCGGTCGCGGCGCGCCATGCCCAGAGGCGGTACGGCGCCGAGCGGGTCGCCATCTTCGACTGGGACGTCCATCACGGCAACGGCACCCAGGACATCTTCTGGAGCGACCCCAGCGTGCTCTATTGCTCGACCCACGAGGCGCCGCTCTATCCGGGCACCGGCGCAAGGTCCGAGACGGGAGAACACGGCACCATCGTCAATGCGCCCCTGAGAGCCGGCGACGGCAGCGAGGCGTTCCGGGAGGCGGTGGAAAGCGTGGTCCTCCGGCGCATGGAGGACTTCGGCCCCGATCTGATCGTGATCTCGGCCGGCTTCGACGCCCATTGGCGCGACCCCCTCGCGAGCCTGAACCTGATGGAATCGGACTTCGCCTGGGCGACCCAGAAGCTCATGGCCCTCGCCGACCGCCGCTGCGGCGGCCGGATCGTGTCGGTTCTGGAGGGCGGCTACGATCTCGAAGGATTGTCGAGATCGGTCGCCTTCCACCTGGACGCCCTCATGGGCCGGGACATCCGGGCCTGAGCGGGCCGGGTCAGGCGTCGAGGGGCTCCTCGGCCAGGAGATCGATGCCGAAGCCGCTCAACCCCACATAGGACCGGTTCGAAGACGAGAGGTTGCGGATGGAGGCGACCCCGAGATCCTTGAGGATCTGCGCCCCGAGCCCGATCTCGCGCCACTGGCTCGACCGCGCGGCCTCCGAGGCCGTGGCCTCGCTCTCCGGGAAATGGGTGGTGGGCACCCCCGCCGTGCCGTCGCGCAGGTAGACGAGGACGCCCCTGCCCTCCTTCACGAAGCGCCGCATGGCGGCGCCCACCGCCTTGCCGCCCTCGAACACATCGGTCAGCGCGTTCGCCCGGTGCAGGCGCACGGGAATGTTCGCGCCCTCGCCGATGCGGCCGTAGACCAGGGCCATGTGCTGCACGCTGTCGAAGGGCGTGGAATAGGCGTAGCCCGTGAACGACCCCCACGGGGTCTCTACGGGGAAGGTGGCGATCCGCTCCACCAGCTTCTCCCGCGCCTGCCGATAGGCGATGAGGTCGGCGACGGAGATGCGCTTCAGGTCATGGGTCTTGGCGAAGGCGTCGATCTGCTCGCCCTTCATCACCGTGCCGTCGTCGTTGGCGAGTTCGCAGATCACCCCCACGGGCGGTAGGCCTGCCAGCCGGCACAGGTCCACCGCCGCCTCCGTGTGGCCGGAGCGCATGAGCACGCCGCCGTCCTTGGCGATGAGGGGGAATACGTGGCCCGGGCGCACGAAGTCGGCCGCTCCCATGTTGTTGTTGGCGAGCGCCCGCACGGTGTTGGAGCGCTGCTCGGCGGAGATGCCCGTGGTGAGGCCGTGCCTGACGTCCACGGTCACGGTGAAGGCGGTGCCCAGGGGCGCGTCGTTCGACGACACCATGGGGTCGAGCCGCAGGCGGCGCGCCTCCGCGGCGGTGAGGGGCGCGCAGACGATGCCGCAGGTATGGCGGATGATGAAGGCCATCTTCTCCGGCGTGCACAGGGAGGCGGCGACGATGAGGTCGCCCTCGTTCTCCCGGTCGTCGTCGTCCGTGACGATGACGATTTCACCACGAGTGAAAGCCTCCACGGCCTCGGTGACGGAGTTGGGCATGAGAGCCTCCTTGGCGGATGCAGGGAGAAAATCGTTGGGCGTGACGCCGCCGCGGGTCGCGCGGGCGATCAGCTCCGCGGTGTCCCGCGACAGCCAGGCATGGTCGGAATTGCACATCTGGGTGATGGCGCCGGGGGTGACGCCGATCCGGCGCGCGAATTCCACGCGCGACATGCCATTGCGGGACAACCATTCAGCCAGCTTCATGGCGCAGGCTTAGCCGAAGACAGGATTTTAGTAAAACTAAATTTTGCCGTCAGGCCTTGAGCGGCCACTCGAAGCCGTCCCCCACCTGCCCGCGGTGGCGCAGGAGGTGGTCGGCGAGGACGCAAGCCACCATCGCCTCGCCCACGGGCACGGCGCGGATGCCCACGCAGGGGTCGTGCCGCCCCTTGGTCATCACCTCCGCCTCGGCTCCCGAGCGCGTGACGCTGGCGCGGGGCGTCAGGATCGAGGAGGTCGGCTTCACGGCGAAGCGGCACACCACCGGCTGGCCCGTCGAGATGCCGCCGAGCACGCCGCCCGCATGGTTCGACAGGAAGGTGGGAGCGCCCCCGTTGCCGGCGCGCATCTCGTCCGCGTTCTCCTCGCCGCGCAGGGCGGCCGCCGCGAAACCGTCGCCGATCTCGACGCCCTTCACGGCGTTGATCGACATGAGGGCTGCGGCGAGATCCGCGTCGAGCTTGCCGTAGACGGGCGCGCCGAGGCCCGGCGGCACGCCCTCCGCCACGATCTCGATCACCGCGCCGATGGAGGAGCCCGCCTTGCGCAGGCCGTCGAGATAATTCTCGTAGAAGGCCGCCGCCCCGGCGTCCGGGCAGAAGAACGGGTTGCGGGAGACCTCGTCCCAATCCCACTTGGCCCGGTCGATCGCATGGGGCCCCATCTGCACCAGGGCGCCGCGGATGGTCACCCCCGGCAGGACCTTGCGGGCGATGGCCCCGGCCGCCACCCGGGCCGCGGTCTCCCGCGCCGAGGAGCGGCCGCCGCCGCGATAGTCCCGGATGCCGTATTTCACGTCGTAGGTGAAATCCGCGTGGCCCGGGCGATAGGTCTCCTTGATCTGCGAATAATCCTTCGAGCGCTGGTCCACGTTCTCGATCATCAGGGCGACCGGGGTGCCGGTGGTGACCTGCCGGCCCGTGCGCTCGTCCGTGAAGACGCCCGAGAGGATCTTCACCTGATCCGGCTCCTGGCGCTGGGTGGTGAACCGCGACTGGCCGGGCCGGCGGCGATCAAGCTCCGCCTGGATGTCGGCGGCCTCAAGCGGGATCAGGGGCGGACAGCCGTCGACGACGCAGCCGAGCGCCGGGCCATGGCTTTCGCCGAAGGTGGTGACGCGGAAAAGATGGCCGAAGGTGTTGTGGGACATGGGCGCTGCACGGATGTTCAGGCGGTCTTAGACCAGGAGCGCCCGGGTGTCACGTCCCGGCGCGCCTCCCCGAGCCCTCGCTCATCCCCTCCTGGATCCGCTGCGGGGCGTCGGCCGACGCCCCTACTCGACCTTGACCCGGAAGGTATAGGTCCGGATGGTTTCGGGGCCTGAATCCGTCGAACTCCAGGGCACGTCGAGAGAGAGTTCGTCAGCTCCCTTGAACCCCTTCTTCGGCGTGTAGACGAAAGCGAGCCCGCGAACGGTCTTCCCAGGGCAGCGGGAATCCTTGCCGAGCGCCTGTTGATGGGGAACGATCTGGATGCTTCCGTTGGCGGGCGCCTGCCGCACCTTCACGTTGGGGATGACCGACGGGTAGCAGGTATCCACCTCGTATCCGAGGAAGCCGCCGATGGGGGTCGCGGCGTTGGCCTTGACCGTCCGCTCCAGGGTTTCGGCGGAGGCGGAACCCGCCAGGCAAGTCAGTCCCGCCAGAACGGCGGCAGCGCGATACATGGGAAGCCTCGGACTTTTGCAACGTTATGACGCACGTAAGCACAATCTCCCGACATGCTCAACGGTCAAGCCTTACGCCCGGCGCTGATGGCGCCGCCAGATGTCAGGGTGCGCGAGCTGCCGTTCGGTCGGCTCTTCGAGGGCTCATTGCCAAGCAGAAGCAGGAACTGGTTTCGTCAGCTCCAAGGTTCTATACGTTATAAAACCAAAGAGGACGGAGCGATGAAACCGAAGACAGGCAATCTGACCTGCCGCCTTACGGCGCTTATGATTCTGCTATCCCTGTCGTGGTCTTCGCACGCGATGGCTTCCGGTGCGGAAGCCAGACGAGCCCTCATCGCCGACAGGTCTCTCCTCGCCCTCGAACTGGCCCGACCCGCCGCAGAACGCGGCGACAGCACAGCGATGCTCACGTTGGGAACGCTATATT
>DATHAU010000237.1:0-4035 GCA_035296545.1 Microvirga sp. | reverse complement strand
CCAAGCTTAAAGGTCGCGTCACGAACATCACCGATTACGGCGCGTTCGTGGAGCTGGAGCCGGGCATCGAAGGCCTGATCCACGTGTCCGAGATGTCCTGGACCAAGAAGAATGTCCACCCGGGCAAGATCATCTCCACCTCCCAGGAGGTCGAGGTGGTGATCCTCGAGGTCGATCAGGTGAAGCGCCGCATCTCGCTGGGCCTGAAGCAGACGCTCCAGAACCCGTGGGAGGCCTTCGCCGAGAAGCACCCCGTGGGCTCCGCCGTCGAGGGCGAGGTGAAGAACAAGACCGAGTTCGGCCTGTTCATCGGCCTCGACAACGACGTGGACGGCATGGTGCACCTGTCCGACCTGGACTGGAACCGTCCGGGCGAGCAGGTCATCGACGACTTCAAGAAGGGCGACATCGTGCGCGCCCAGGTTCTCGACGTGGACGTGGAGAAGGAGCGCATCTCGCTCGGCATCAAGCAGATGGCGGGCGATCCCTTCGCGGAAGCCGGCGAGTTCAAGAAGGGCCAGGTCGTCACCTGCGAGGTTCTCGAGGTGAAGGACGGCGGCCTGGAGGTGAAGATCGTCGACACCGACCTGACCACCTTCATCAAGCGCAACGAGCTGGCCCGCGACCGCGCGGACCAGCGCCCCGAGCGCTTCGCCGCCGGCGAGAAGGTGGACGCCCGCGTCACCCAGTTCGACCGCAAGGCCCGCCGGGTCACCCTCTCCATCAAGGCCCTTGAGGTCGCGGAGGAGAAGGAAGCCATGGCGCAGTACGGCTCGGCCGATTCGGGCGCGTCCCTGGGCGACATCCTCGGCGCGGCCCTCAAGGCCCGCACCGACAAGAAGTAATCGGCCGCTTCACGGCCCACCGTCCCGGAGAGATCCGGGAACGGACCTCACTCAAGAGCCCGCGCGATCGCATCGCGCGGGTTTTTTGTTGGCCTGATCCCTTGCCGCCCTATCTGCCTTCGCCATAGGGTGCGGCCCTGCGCCCATCCCGAGCGACACGTTTCAAGAGACGAACCCAAGGGACCCCATGATGTCCATCGATGCCGAAGCCATCGCCGACCGCCGCCGGTTGCGCCGCAAGCTCTCCTTCTGGCGCGTGGCGGGGCTGGCGGGCCTCATCGCCGCCGTGGCCGCCCTCGGCTATGCGGCGGCCGACCGCGCGGGCTATCGCGGGGTGCAGGAGCAGGTCGCCCGCATTTCCGTGGGCGGCGTGATCACCGGCAACCAGCGCCTGGCCGACCTGATGGAGCGGGTGGGCGAGGCCAAATCCGTGTCCGGGGTGGTGATCTCCATCAACAGCCCCGGGGGCACCACCACCGGTTCCGAGGAGCTCTACCGCAACATCCGCAGGCTCGCGGAGAAGAAGCCCCTCGTGGCCTTCGTGGACGGCACGGCGGCGTCCGGCGGCTACATCACCGCCATCGCGTCGGACTATATCGTGGCCCGGGAGACGGCCCTGGTCGGCTCCGTGGGCGTGCTGATCCAGTTTCCGGATCTCTCCGGCCTGCTCGGCCAGGTGGGCGTGAAGGTGGAGGAGGTGAAGTCCTCGCCCCTCAAGGCGGAGCCCAGTCCCTTCAGGCCCCCCTCGCCCGAGGGCCGCGCCGCCCTGCAGCAGGTGGTCGACGACACCTATGTCTGGTTCAAGACCCTGGTGCGCGAGCGCCGCCGCCTGAACGAAGCCGAGCTGGAAAGCGCCTCCACCGGCCAGGTGTTCAGCGGCCGCCAGAGCGTGCCCATGAAGCTCGTGGACCGGATCGGCGGCGAGCGGGACGCCATCGCCTGGCTCGAGCAGGAGAAGGGCGTGCGCAAGAACCTGCCGGTCCGCGACTGGAAGCCGCGCAGCGACTCGGATTTCTCGGTCTTCGCCATGGCGGCCATGGGCGCGGACCTGCTAGGGTTCGAGGGTGCGGCCGATGCCCTGCGCCGAACGGCCGCAAATGCCCGAGCGGTTCAGCTTGACGGTCTGTTGGCCGTCTGGCAACCTTTGGAAAAATAAAGCAGCGCCAAACATATAGCCGTTTCATGATCAAATCCGAACTGGTGCTCAAAATCGCTGAGCAGAACCCGCATTTGTACCAACGCGACGTGGAGAAGATCGTGAACGCGATCCTCGACACCATCGCCGACGCCCTCGCCCGGGGCGACCGGGTGGAGCTGCGCGGCTTCGGGGCGTTCTCGGTGAAGAAGCGGGATGCGCGCACCGGGCGCAACCCGCGCACGGGGGAGTCCGTTTCCATCACCGAAAAGGTCGTGCCGGTGTTCAAGACCGGCAAGGAAATGCGTCAGCGGCTCAACGCCCCGGCTCCCAAGGCGCTCAAGGCGGCGGCTGCTCAATAACCCTTGAGAGGTGTTCGTGATTCGCTTCCTGAAAGCGCTGATTCTCCTGCCGGTGGCGATCCTGGTGGTGCTGCTCGCGGTGGCCAACCGTCATCAGGTCACCCTGTCCCTCGACCCGTTCTCGCAGGAAGCGCCGGAATTCTCCACGCAGATGCCCCTCTTCGCGGTGATCTTCGCCGCCGTCATGCTGGGCGTCGTGATCGGCGGCGTGGCCGCCTGGCTGGCCCAGGGCAAGAACCGGCGCAGCCGCCGCCGGCTGCGCCGCGAGGCCAATACCCTGCGGCACGAGACCGAGCGCCTGCGCTCGCAGGGTCCGGCCACGACCCTGCCGGCCACCGTGCCGGCCCACACCCGCTCCCTCTGACAGCCCATGCGCGTTATCTCCGCCGCCGAGATCGACCGGGCCCTCACCTTCCCGGCCCTCATCGACGCCCTGGCCGACGCCTTTGCCGGCGACATGGTCGCGCCGGCGCGCCACCACCATGAGATCGAGCGCCCGGGCGCCCCCGGCACGCTGCTGCTCATGCCCGCCTGGACGGGCCCGGCCGCCGGGGACGCCTATGCGGGGGTGAAGATCGTGTCCGTGTTTCCGGACAACGGGGCCAAAAACCTGCCGAGCGTGCTCGGCACCTATCTGCTGCTGAAGGGCGACACGGGCGAGCCCCTGGCGGCCCTCGACGGCACGCGCCTCACGGTCTGGCGCACGGCCGCCGCCTCGGCGCTCGCCGCCCGCTCGCTCGCCCGCGAGGACGCGAGCCGCATGGCCATGGTGGGGGCGGGCGCCCTTGCGCCCTTCCTGATCCGGGCGCATCTGAGCCAGCGCCCGATCCGCGAGGTGTCCTTGTGGAACCACCGCCCCGAGAAGGCCGAAAGCCTGGCGGCGGAACTCAGGGCAGAGGGCCTGCCCGTCACCGCCGCGGCCGATCTCGAAGCGGCCGTGCGCGGGGCCGATCTCGTGTCCTGCGCCACCCTCGCCACGGCTCCCGTAGTCAGGGGCGCGTGGCTCAAGGAAGGGGCGCATCTCGATCTCGTGGGCGCGTTCAACATGAAGATGCGCGAGGCCGACGACGAGGCCCTGCGCCGGGCTGACGTTTATGTGGACACCCCCGCCGCCCGGACCGAGGGCGGCGACGTGGCGGTGGCCCTGCAGGCGGGCGCGATCCCGGCGGATCACGTGCGCGGCGGCCTGGCGGATCTGTGCCGCAACCCTCCCCTGCGACGCCCCGAGGCCGTCACGGCGTTCAAGTCCGTGGGGGCGGCCCTGGAGGACCTGGCTGCGGCGATGCTGGTGTGGCGCACCCTCGGCAAAGCGTCGTAGACTGCTCCCATGAAGGATTGGGTCAAGATCTGCGGGCTCTCGACGCCTGAAACCCTGGAGGCCGCCCTTGGCGCGGGGGCGGATCTCGTGGGATTCGTGCGGTTCCCCAAGAGCCCCCGCTATGTGGACCTGGACCTGGGCCGAAGGCTCTCGCGGCAGGCGAAGGGGCGCACCCTGCGCGTGGTGCTCCTGGTGGATGCGGATGATGCCGCCATCCTTGACAGCGTTGAGGCGCTCGATCCCGACCTGCTCCAGCTCCATGGACATGAGAGCCCGGAGCGCGTTGCGGAGATCCGGTCCCGTTTCGGGTGTCCGGTCATGAAGGCGGTGGGCATCGCCGACGCCTCGGATGTTGCGGCGCTCGGGGCCTTTGCG
>DATHAU010000236.1:0-6223 GCA_035296545.1 Microvirga sp. | reverse complement strand
TGGTAGCGGAGGAGGGATTTGAACCCCCGACACAAGGATTATGATTCCTCTGCTCTGACCAACTGAGCTACTCCGCCCCAGGCGAACGGGGCCGCAGCCCCGCGTCAGGCAAGGGCGATATAGGGAAGGTTGGGCCCCGGTGTCAAGAAAGACAGGCGGCCGGAATGCCTCTTTCTGGTCGACAGGTCCGTTCCCGAAAAAGCGCCCCGGAAGTCCCGCGGGTGCGCCGGGAGAGTTCGTCCCCGGTCAAGGCTGAGCCGGGGCCGTGGTGAGGCCGCCAAGGCTGCCGGAGGGGTTCGTCAGCCCTTGGGCTTCATGCGCCAGAGCTGGAATCCTTCCGTGGAGATCGCCTGCTCGATCACCCGGCGCGAGAACTTGTGAGGCGGAGCCTCGCGGGAATTCAGGGTGCCGGTCAGCCCCCAGGGAGCATACTTGGCGGGCAGCTTCGTGCCGGACTCGTCGCCGGCAAAGGCGTGGAGGTCATCCTTGGCCTGGGAAACGAACATGAAAATACGCATGGCGATGGCTTTCGTGAGGAGCAGACCTATCCCCTCAAGATAGGGCCCGGGCCCCGGAAGTCAGGGCGAGCCGGGCCAGGTTTATGGAACGGGAGGGCTCAGGCCCGCTTCCTGATCCGCATGAGCTTGAAGAAGCCGCCGGGAAACAGGGGCTTGAGCTCGACCACCTCCATGCGCCCGGCGGCGCGCGCCCAGGCCTCGACCCGGGACGCCTTGAAGGCCGAACTCCACCCGATGGCCTTGACCACGGGCGAGGCCAGTTCCTCCAGGGCCGCGATGGGCCCTTTGGGCTGGCCCCAGTGGTTGGCGAGCACGATCTCGCCGCCGGGCCTCAGCACCCGGGCGAATTCGGTCAGGGCGACCTCCGGCTCCGGCACCAGGGTGATGATGAACTGGGCCGTCACCGCATCGAACATCTCGTCCGGGAAGCCGAGGCGGGTGACGTCCATCACCTGCAGGCTCTTCACATGGCTAAGCCCCCGCTTGTCCACCTTCTCCTGGGCCCGGCGCAGCATGTCCTCGGAGAGATCGACCCCATAGACCTCCGCATGTTCCGGGTAATAGCCCAGGGACAATCCCGTGCCGACGCCGGCCTCCAGGACCTTGGGGCCGCAGGCGACCGCCGCGTTCACGGCGGCGCGGGCGGCGGGCTCGGTCAGCTTGTCGTAGACGAGGTCGTAGATCGGGGCCCAACGCGCATAGGCCTTGCGCATCAGGGCCGTGGTCGCTCCATCGGTCATGCAGATTCCTTCAGTCAGGCCGCGGCAGGGGCGGCTTCGGCGGCTAGGCGGGCGATGGTGCCTCCGCCGAGCACGCGCGCCCGGGAGGCATCGCTCTCATAGATGACACAAGCTTGGCCGGGAGACACCCCGTCTTCCGCCGACAATAGCTCGACCGCAGCGCCGGTTCCTGTGGATCGCAGAACCGCCGGGCGGGGCCCGCGGGTGGAGCGGACCCGCACGGCCACCTCCATCCCCCTGTCGTCCAGGGCTTCGAGGGGAAAATCCCCCAGCCAGTTCACGTCGGCGAGGCGGATCAGCCGGGTCGCCAGGGCCTCGCGGGGGCCCACCACGACGCGGGCCTCCTTGGCGTCGAGCCGGATCACGTAGAGGGGCTCGCCGGTGGAGAGGCCGAGCCCCCTCCTCTGCCCCACCGTGTAATGGATGATGCCCTCGTGGCGGCCGAGCACCCGCCCGTCCAGGTGGACGATCTCGCCGCCCCTGGCGGCGCCGGGCTTCAGGCGCTCGATGACGTCGCTGTAGCGTCCCTGGGTGACGAAGCAGATGTCCTGGCTGTCCGCCTTCTCGGCCACGGTGAGGCCGAACTCCCGGGCCAGCTCCCGGGTCTTCTCCTTGGGCAGTTCGCCCAAGGGAAAGCGCAGGAGGCTCAACTGCTCCGGCGTGGTCGCATAGAGGAAGTAGCTCTGGTCCCGGTCCGGATCGGCGGCCCGGTGCAGGGCCCGGCGTCCGTCCGGCAGGGCGCGGCTTGCCACGTAATGGCCGGTGGCGAGCACGTCGGCCCCCAGTTCCCGGGCGGTCTCCAGGAGGTCGCGGAACTTGATCGAGCGGTTGCACTCGACGCAGGGGATCGGCGTCTCCCCGGCCAGGTAGCTCTGGGTGAACCGGTCGATCACGGCCGTGCGGAAGCGCTCCTCGTAGTCGAGCACGTAATGGGGAATGCCGATGGCCTCCGCCACCCGGCGGGCGTCATGGATGTCCTGACCGGCGCAGCAGGCCCCCTTGCGGTGGGCGGCGGCCCCATGGTCGTAGAGCTGGAGCGTGATGCCGATGACGTCGTAGCCCTCGCGCTTGAGCAGGGCCGCCACCACGGAGGAATCCACGCCGCCCGACATGGCGACCACGACGCGGGTCCTGGAGGGGTCGTTCGGGAGATCGAGTGAGTTGAGCATCGTTCCATCCAGAGGCGTCGTTCAAGGCGGCGCACGGGAGGGGCCAAAGTCCTTCTATAGCGATTGCCGGCGCAATCTTCCAGAGAAGTCCGCCGCGATAAGCCGGCGTTAATGTTTGAGTCTAGAATGAGGCACTCTCGGCATCATGTTGATGGGCTTAGGAAAACATTAAGTCCCGCCGCGTAGTTTGATGCCGATCAAGGTCGTTGAATTTTTGTGTGAGCGTATCATGACCGAACCCCACCGCCCAAGGGTCAAGTATGTCATTGGGCCCGACGGCAGTCCTCTGACGATTGCCGACCTCCCCCCTTCCAGCACCCGCCGCTGGGTCATCCGCCGCAAGGCCGAGGTCGTCGCCGCCGTTCGCGGCGGTCTGCTGAGCCTCGACGAGGCCTGCCAGCGCTATACCCTGACCACGGAAGAATTCCTGAGCTGGCAGATGTCCATCGACCAGCACGGCCTGGCCGGCCTGCGCACCACCCGCATCCAGCATTACCGCCAGTAGCCTCCCTCGGGAGGGGAATCGGGGGCGCTGCTCGAGGGGAGCGGCGCCTCTTTCCTTTGGGCCGGAGGGTTCTTGCGCGTGTTAGGATATTTCTAACCATCAGGCTGCATAGCTTCCCTATCCTTTTGCCAGACAGGTCGAAGCCGTGCTCCATGCTCAAGAACCGCCGCAAGCCGCCCCTTCTCCGGATCAGTCGGCCGAAGACCTGAGGCGAATCCTGGTGGGCCGGACCATCGCCGATGTGGAGCGGCACCTGATCCTGGACACCCTCGTGTCCTGCCGCGGCAACAGGACCCATGCGGCCAGGATCCTCGGCATCTCCATCCGCACCCTTCGCAACAAGCTGAACGAATACGTGGAGACCGGGATCAGGGTGCCGGAGCCGGGCGAGAAGGCGGCGCTGTCCTGAAGCCCTTGCGCTCAGCTCTTCCTCAGCCACAGGCTGGTCTCATGGGCGCCTGAGGGGAGTGGAAGCTCGGCGACGACTCCTTCCGCTTTGCCTGGCAGGAGATGTTTCACCGCATAATGGCTTGCGAACAGGGGCTCGAAGCCCCCGCCCTGCAACAGGGCTCCCACCAGAAGCTGCTCGTTATAGGCCCGCCACGCCCAGGCCTCAGGGTAGGCATAGGGCAAGGTGACGTCGTGGACATGGACCAGGACGCCGCCGGCCAGGCGCGGCAGGATGTCGAGGAACAGGCGGTCCACATCGGTGCCCGGCATGGCGACGTGGCTGGAATCGATGAAGAGGATGTCCCCGGCCTCCAGGGCCTTGAACTCGGCCGGGTCCGCGCCTTGCAGCAGGACCGGCAGGTGCCGGACCGCGAGCCGGCCCAACGCCGCCCGGGGAGCCGGGTCGATGCAGGTGATCCGGGTGGGCAGCCCCCCGTCCGCCACCGCCCGGGCCATGAAGCGGGTGGAATGGCCGGAGCCGACCTCCACGATGCGGCGGGGCCTGGTCTGGCGGACGATGGCGTAGGCCGCCGCCGCGTCGAGGCGCGGGAACCAGGCCTGGTCGAACCGGGCCGGGCCCTTCCCGCCCCGGATCCGGCGGAGATCCCCCGCATGGGCCTCGATCGCCTCCAGGACGCCATGAAAGCGCGGATGCGCCGCCTCGAAGAGCGGGCGCAGGGCCGGATAATCGAGGGGCTTCGCGCCCCCCGCATAGCGGTAGGGGATGAAGAAGCCGAGGCGCTTGAGGCCGAGCACCGTGGAGAGGCCGAAGCGCAGCCGTCTCAGGGCGGCCCGCATCGGGCCGGTCACGTCAGAGGCGGCGGCGGCACCGAGCCGTTGCCGGCTCCCAGCCGGCTCTGCCAGGCGGTGGCGAGCTTCGCCCGCTCGAACATCACCACCACCACCAGGGACAGGGCGAACGGAATCAGCAGGTAGAACAGGCGGAACACGATGAGCGCCGCCAGCACGTCCGCCTTGGGAATGTCGGGCATGGCGGTCAGGAAGACCAGTTCGAACACCCCGAGGCCGCCCGGAGCATGGCTGACCAGGGCGGCCGAGAAGGAGGCCAGGAAGACCGCCAGCACCGTCAGGAAGCTGGGCTCCAGGCCGGCCGGCATGACGAAGTAGATGATGCCCGCCGCTCCCAGCAGCTCCAGGGGCGCGGCGATGAGCTGGCGCACCATGATGGCGGGGCGCGGATATTCGAGCTTGTGCTTGCGGATCACGATGGGCCGCAGGTGCAGGATCGAGCCGGCCACGTAGAGGGCGACGAAGCCCAGCAGCAGCAAGCCGACCACGCGGGCCGTGGCGGGGTTGGTGAGCGCCGACGGCAGCAGGTCCTCGAGCCGGTGCAGCAGGGTCGGGTCGGCCGTGAGCGCGACGCCCCCGAGCAGGATGGTGCCGAGCCCGAAGGTGAAGGAGCAGAGCGCCACCAGCACGGCGATCTGGGCGGCGCTCAGGCCCTTCGACGTATAGGCCCGGTAGCGCACCACCGCGCCGGAAAACACCGAAGCCCCGATGTTGTGCGACAGGGCGTAGGTGGTGAACGAGGTGACCGAGACGAAGAACCAGGAGATGTGGCCGACGCCCAGGTGAAGCAGCGCGATCCGGTCGTACCAGGCCAGGGCCGCATAGGCCACCAGGGTGGACAGGCCCGCCAGGGCGTAGCGGTGGCCCGGCACCGCCGTCAGGCTGTCCCAGACGTCGTCGAGGGACAGGCCGCGAAGCTCGCGATAGAGAAGCCAACAGGACACGACCACCGCCAGAAGCCCGATCACGGGCCAGATGAACTCACGCGCATTCTTCATGGAGGCGGCTGGGCTCCTTCGTTATCTTCTTCTGTGCCCACAATCCCCTTAATCCGCAAGGGGAGAGTCGGCGGCTTGGCCATGGCATTAAGTTCAATCGTCCCCGGCTCCCGCAGCCAGCCGAATTCCACGCCCGTTCAGCCGGTTGCCCTCCCGCCCCGCCCGTGGGAGATCGATGGCTCGACCCCTGCCCCGAAGGCGACATCCCATGACGGCAAAGCACCCGCCGGCGCTCAACCTCGATGGTTACACCCACCTGCCCCCGGGCAAGATCGCGGCGATCGTCACCTATCTGGAAATGCGCGAGCGCCCTCGCCTGCCGCGGCTGCCCAGGCCGGAGGGCTGGTCCCTCCACAGCCTCAACCGGGACCGGGACCGCTACAGGGCCCTGTTCCGCCGGATCGGGGAGCCCTGGCTCTGGTTCAGCCGGGTCGCGATGCCCGACGAGGCCCTGGCCGGCATCCTCGACGATCCCCGGGTCGAGGCATTCGCCCTCAACGACGGCGGCACCGATATCGGCCTGCTGGAGCTCGACTTCCGGCCCCGGCGCGAGGCGGAGCTGAGCTTTCTCGGGGTTGCGCCGGAAAGCATCGGCGAGGGGGCGGGACGCTTCCTGATGCGCGAGGCGATCCGCCGGGCCTTCGCCAAACCGATCGCCCGCTTCTTCGTCCATACCTGCTCCCTCGATCACCCGGGAGCGCTCGCCTTCTACCTGCGCTCGGGCTTCACCCCCTACCGGCGGGCGGTCGAGGTGGCGGACGACCCCCGGCTTCTCGGCTTCCTTCCGATAGAGGCCGCCCCGCATGTGCCGGTCCTGGGCCCCGCCGAACGAAAAGGACGCGCCGCGAGGTGACGGGTCCCAAGACCCCGGCTCCCCGCACTGACCTCATCCTGAGAGGCTGATTCATCAAGCACAACGGGCTCTCCTCCCCACCCCTCTCAGGCAAGCCTTGGAGATGGGCATCGTCTTGCGCACGTCGGCAACGCCTGACGCGACCTGCTCTCCTCCCCACTCATCTCAGGCTTGCCTGAG
>DATHAU010000235.1:0-2406 GCA_035296545.1 Microvirga sp. | reverse complement strand
CTCAGGCAAGCCTGAGATGGGCAGGGAAGAGAGCTTACGTTACGTCAGATCAATCGATCAAATGATGAACGCGAGAGCATCGATGCGGTAGACTTACCCATGCCGTTTCATCAAGGCCGCCCGATCGGCCACGTGCACCTGCGCGCCTCGGATCTCGAGGCGAGCCGGCGCTTCTCCCGCGCCGTCCTGGGGGCCCTCGGGCGCGCCCTCACGTCGGAAGGCCCGGAGCATTTGTCCAGCGACGAACTCTGGATCGACCGGACCGACGGCCCGGTCTCCCGCGTCCACCTGGCCTTCAAGGCCCGGGATCGGGACAGCGTGCAGGCCCCTCATGCGGCGGCGCTTTCCCATGGCGGACGCGACAATGGCGGATCGGGCGAGCGCTCCTGCCATGCCGGCTCCGACGCCGCCTTCGCGTTCGAACCGGACGGCAACAACATCGAAGCGATGTTCCACGGGCCCACGGAACGCTCCGCCGAATCCGTTATCGCCGGCCCGAAGCGTTAATATTGGTTAATACTTCGTTAATACCGGCGGTTAACTGCGGGGATAAAAGCATCTCTTCTGTTGATGAGTGGAACTTTCTTGATTCCATGCGGTTTTGCTTTCGCAGTTCGCATTGGCTGCTTGGGGGAAGAGCCCATGAAGAGCTCCCGCGCAAGAAACGATCACCGCGTCCTGGCCCGCGCCCACCGCCTCGATCCCCGTCGGGAGAGCCGCTGCTCCCTGGTCCTGATCATGCTGATGGGTTTGGCCACCGTCTCGGTCATGGCCGCCACCACTCAGGTCGTGTCCAGCGCCAATGCGGGAACGCCCGCCCTCTCGTCGCAGCGGTAACGCTGGAGTGAACGCCGGCGAGGTTGACGCCTCGCCGCGAGAGGTTAGCTCTCCGGGATCAAAAGGACGGAGAGACCCATGTCGAAACCTTGCGCCATCGCTTTTGCCCTGGCCGTCAGCGCAGCCCCCGCCGCCCTCGCCCAGGACACGCAGCGCCTTCGCACCGACAAGGTGGAAGTGATCGTCGAAACGGTGGCGCGCAATCTCCAGAACCCATGGGGCCTCGCCTTTCTCCCCGATGGCCGCATGCTGGTGACCGAAAGGCCCGGGCGCCTGCGCATCGCCGATGCGGAGGGCAAGCTCTCCGGGCCGATCAAGGGGATGCCCCGCATCGCCACGGGCCGGCAGGGCGGACTTCTGGACGTGGCCCTCGATCCCAGCTTCGCCCAGAGCCGCCTCGTCTATGTGAGCTTCTCCGAGGACAGGGGCGAGGGCCGGGCCGCCACCAGCGTGGCGCGGGGCCGCCTCAGCGGGGACGAAACCGCCCTCGAAGCCCTTGAGGTCATCTTCCGCCAGGAGCCCGCCTATACGGGCAACGCCCATTTCGGCTCGCGCCTGGTGTTCGACCGGACCGGCAACCTGTTCGTGACCACCGGCGACCGCTTCGACCTGCGGGATCAGGCCCAGAACCCGGCAAACCACATCGGCAAAATCGTTCGCATCAAGCCGGGGGGCGGCGCGGCGGCGGACAACCCCTTCCTCAACCGGGAGGACGCCCGGCCCGAGGTCTGGTCCGTGGGCCACCGCAACGTGCAGGCGGCGGCGCTCAATCCCGCGACCGGCGAACTCTGGACCGTCGAGCACGGCGCGCGCGGCGGCGACGAGGTCAACATCCCCGGAAAGGGCAGGAATTACGGCTGGCCCGTGATCAGCTACGGGGTCCATTACTCGGGCGAGAAGATCGGCGAAGGCACCCGGAAGCCCGGCCTGGAGCAGCCAGCCTTCTACTGGGACCCGTCGATTGCCCCCTCCGGCATGGCCTTCTACTCGGGCGACAAGTTTCCCGCCTGGCGCGGCAGCGTTCTCGTCGGGGCGCTGGCCGGCAAGCTCGTGGCGCGCCTGGAGACCAGCGGCAACAAGGTGACCGGCGAGGAGCGCATGCTCCAGAACCTCGGCGAGCGCATCCGCGACGTGCGCCAGGGCCCGGACGGCTTCGTCTATCTCCTGACGGATTCGGCGCAAGGCCGCATCCTGCGGATGAAGCCCGCAGGCTGACGGCATGCGTTCCGATGCGGTCGCAAGCGGCTCCGAAGGTCTGAGAGGGCGGTTCTTCTAGATGGAGAACCCAACCTCCATCTCCTGAGAGGTTCCTTCAGCCGCGCGGCCCGAACAGGATCAGCCCTGCCCCGGCCAAGCACAGGACGGCTCCGGCCATGTCCCAGCGGTCCGGGCGCACGCCCTCGGCGATCCAAAGCCACAGCAGCGATACGATGATGTAGATGCCGCCATAGGCCGCGTAGGCGCGTCCGGCGGCGTCGCTCGGCGCAAGGGTCAGGAGAGAGGCGAAGAGGGCGAGCGCGCCCACGCCGGGCACGAGCCACCACGGCGAATGGCCGAGGCGCAGCCAAG
>DATHAU010000234.1:0-2167 GCA_035296545.1 Microvirga sp. | reverse complement strand
AGGGCCGCCGCCTCGACCACATCTGGGTCTCGGGAGACCTCGCCGGGTCGATCCGCTCCATGGACGTCACCCGCGAGACCCGCAGTTGGGAGCGCCCCTCCGACCACGTGCCCGTCACGGCGGTGCTGGAGCTTTGAGGGGGCGAGCCGCCCCCTCCCGTCTAGGATGTGGGGGTGTCGTGGTCGATGGCCAGCAGCTGCCGGCGCACCTGCTCCAGGCTCTGGTTCAGGCGGGCCAGCCCCTCGTCCATGGCCTCCTGCATGGCGGCCGCAGCCTCGGGGAATTCCTCCAGGACCCGGCGCATGAGGCTGGGGGTGACTCGGATCGTCACCGAGGGCTCCCGGGCGCTTGCCGTGGCGGGGCGCCGGATGCGGGTGAACAGGGCCGTCTGGCCGATGAGCGCCCCGGGACCGGCCACGAAATCCGCCGGCGCGCCGTCCTCCTGGGCGTTCAGCGCGATGGCGCCGCTTCTCACCACATAGCCCCCGTCCGACGGGTCGCCCTTGCGGAACAGCACGTCGCCCGCCCCCAGGCTGCGGGTCTCGGACGCGAAGGCCACGAGGCGCAGGGCGTCCCGGCCCAGGAGGTTGAACAGGGGCGCGCTGGACAGGATGGCGATGTCGTCCTCAAGCGCCATGGGTCACGGGATCAGCTTGTAGCCGCCGGGCTCGGTGACCAGGATGCGGGCGTTGGACGGATCGGTCTCGATCTTCTGCCGCAGCCGGTAGATATGGGTTTCCAGGGTGTGGGTGGTCACGTTGGAATTGTAGCCCCAGACCTCCGTCAGCAGGGTGTCGCGCCCCACCACCGCCCGCCCGGCCCGGTAGAGATAGCGCAGGATCGCCGTCTCCTTCTCGGTGAGCTTGAGCTTGGAGCCCTTGTCCGTGGTGAGCAGCTTGGAGCCGGGGCGGAAGGTGTAGGGGCCGATCTGGAACACCGCGTCCTCGCTCGCCTCGTACTGGCGCAGCTGCGCCCGGATGCGGGCGAGCAGCACGGCGAACTTGAAGGGCTTGACCACGTAATCGTTGGCTCCGGCCTCGAGGCCGATCACCGTGTCCGTGTCGGACCCCTGCGCGGTGAGCATGATCACCGGGCTGCGGAAGCCGTTCTGGCGCATGGTCCTGACGGCCTCGCGCCCGTCCATGTCCGGCAGGCCCACATCCATGATGACGAGGTCGATCCGGTCGCCCTTCACCGCATCGACCGCGCGGGTCGCCGTGTCGGCGGTGGCCACCTGGAACTCGTCGTAGAATCCGAGCTGTTCGGCGAGGGTGTCGCGCAGGTCCTGATCGTCGTCAACGATGAGGAGGCGGCTGGCATTCGACATCTCAAACCCTTCACCATGATGGAACGCGCAGGCGCCGGGCCCGCATCGGGAGAGACGCGCCCGCTCCCGTCTCGAAGCACGGCTCCCTCGAAGGCCTCAGGCCCGCCCCTTCACGAGGCGGGCCTGAGGCCTATACCATGCCCGGACTTAAAGAGTAGTCATTCCCAGCTTGACAACAAGGGGGCCGGTGCCGCCCTTCCACTGCCTATGAAGAGCCCCTGCGTCAACCTCATTCGGGTCTACCGCTCCCCCGTCGATCCCCGCCGGGGGCGGCTGGAGGCCGGCGGCCTCGTCATTCCCTGCGCCCTGGGACGCTCCGGCGTCCGCCGCGCCAAGCGCGAGGGCGACGGCGCTTCCCCAGCGGGGCGCTTTCGCCTGCTCCAGGCCTTCTACCGCGCCGATCGCGGCCCGCGTCCGCGCACCGGCCTGCGCCTGCGCCCGATCCGCCCCGGGGACGGCTGGTCCGACGACGTGCGGGACCGGCGCTACAACCGCCCCGTTCCCCTGCCCTGCCCCACGAGCCATGAAAGGATGTGGCGGGACGACGGCCTCTACGACGTGGTGATCGACATCGCCTGGAACCGCGGCCCCATCGTGAGGGGCCGCGGCAGCGCCATCTTCCTGCATCTCGCCCGCCCGGGCTTCCTGCCCACGGAAGGCTGCGTGGCGGTGGACCGGCGCATGATCCGCCGCCTCCTGGAGCGGATCGGGCCGGACACCCGCATCGAGATCCTGGGCTGAGGGCATGATCCTGATCGCAACCTGTTCGGAATACCCGACCCCCAATCTGGAAGCGGGTGTGAGCGCTAGGTTCTCAGAGGCTATCGCTCACACCCCCAC
>DATHAU010000233.1:0-3194 GCA_035296545.1 Microvirga sp. | reverse complement strand
CGCCACGCTGACGGCCGGGGGCGCGCAGCCGGGCATCGTCGCGGCCCTGGAGCGGGCGGGGCCGTTCGGGTCCGGGCAGCCGGAGCCGGTCTTCGTTCTGCCCCAGCACCGGGTGGTCGAGGCGAGGGAGGTGGGAAGCGGCGGGCACCTTCGGGTGAAGCTGCGCGCGGGCGACGGCAGCGCCATGGGCGGGATCGCCTTCCGGGCCGCGGGACAGCCCCTCGGAATGGCCCTGTCCCGGAGCATCGGCAGCACCCTTCACGTGGCCGGAACCCTGTCCATCGACCGCTGGGGCGGCCACGAAAAAGTCGAGCTTCGGATCATGGATGCGGCCCGTCCGGAATAGGGAATTCCGCGCTTGCGATGCGTGCCGAACCCCTCTATATGCTTGCCCACTTCGGCGGCTCCGCCCCGAAGATGCGCCCTTCGTCTATCGGTTAGGACATCTGCCTTTCACGCAGGAAAGAGGGGTTCGACTCCCCTAGGGCGCGCCAGTCATCTCCTTGAAATCTATGAAATATGCCGAGGAGCGACGCCGGTCGGACTGAACCTGTGGTCCCTGACGGCGTTTTCCCTCCAGCCGGAATCCGAACGCCATGCCCCGCTACTTCTTCAACATCCGAGACGGCTACGACGTGGATGAGGACGAGGAGGGCGTCGAGCTGCCCGACATCGAGGCCGCCCGCGCGGAGGCGCTCGCCACCGTCGAGGAACTGTGGGACGAGCTCAAGGATGCGGGCAACATCGAGCTGGAGATCACCGACGAGTCCGGGCGGCGCCTGCTGACGGTTCCGTTCTTTCGCGGCGGGGGCGGCCGGCGGCGCTGAGGCTTGGGAGGAGCCTTCCACATCATGTGGCGGTTCGTTGACCCTCGGTGGAAGGCTCCTGGCACACGTCCACCCAATCGGCCCGGACCAGCTCGGCCATGCGCAGCGGGTCGATCCGAACCGCCGCGTGGATGGATCCTGCGGCCGGCACCACCTCGTCGAAGGCCCTGAGGGACACGTCGCAATAGACCGGCAGGGGCGTCGCCAGGCCGAAGGGGCACACCCCGCCGACCGGGTGCCCGGTCAGGGCCTGGACCTGTTCCGCGTCGAGCATGGAGGCCTTGCCGCCGAAGGCCGCCTTCACCTTGCGGTTGTCCAGGCGGGCGTCGCCGCGGGCGACCACCAGGAAGCTGCGCCCGCCCACCCGCAGGGACAGGGTCTTGGCGATCCGCCCCGGCTCCACCCCATGGGCCTCGGCGGCGAGCTGGACGGTGGCGGTGCTCTCCTTGGTCTCGATGACGGCGATGTCCGGGGCGTTCTCGGCGAAAAAGGCGCGGACGGATTCGAGGCTCATGGAACAGGGGCTCCCACCGGGTCGGCTGGAATCGGCTCGGAGGGATCATACGCAGATCGCGGGCGCGGACCAGACCCCGGGCCGGCAGGGGCCCTTAAGCCGCCCGCAGGGCCTTCCAGGCCTCGGCGAAGTCGCGGGCGTTGCGGCCGATCTCGGGGGCGGACAGGGCCGGGGTGAACAGGGCGGAGCCCAGGCCGAAGCCGTTGGCGCCCGCGGCCACGTAGTCCTTCATGGTGTCCGGCCTGATCCCGCCTACGGGCAGCACGATCACGTGCTTGGGCAGCACGGCCCGCCAGGCCTTGACGATGATCGGCGGCATGGCTTCCGCCGGGAAGATCTTGATGGCGTCGGCGCCGGCCCTCAGGGCCGCGAAGGCCTCGGTGGGGGTGGCGACGCCGGGGGTGCAGGCGAGGCCGAGCTCCTTGGCGCGCCGGACCACCTTGAGGTCCCCGTGGGGCATGACGATGAGCCTGCCGCCCACGTCGCGAACGCCGTTCACGTCGTCGGGCTCCATGACCGTCCCGGCTCCCACGAGCACGCTGCCCGGCAGGGATTTCGCCAGAATCTCGATGCTGCGGAAGGGGTCGGGCGAGTTCAGGGGAACCTCGATCATGCGGAACCCGGCATCCACCAGCGCCATGCCCACGTCCCTGGCCCTGTCGGGCTGCAGGCCGCGAAGGATCGCCACCAGGGGAAGATCGACCAAGTATTCCTGAAGCAAGACAGCACCTCGAAGGCCAAGGACCGGGATGTTACCGGGGTCTAACGCGGAAGACGGCAAAGCTTTCCTTCACGGTTTCGTTTGCTGTCCAATTGCCGCCGCCGTGGCGGTTCTGCCACAGTGTTGCATGGTTTCTCCGGGGCTCCGGGGCGGGATTCCCCTCCGGCGGGAGCCGCCTCGAAGCGTTGCTATGGAATTGCCCTGCGCCCCCGCGCTAAGATAGAGACGCGCTCGCCCGCCGCGCCGTCCCAGGGGCGCCCTGTTCGAGAGGAACCATGAAGCCCCCAGCCAATCCCCCCGGCCGCACGGTCAAGACCAGCCTCGACCGGATCGACCTGGCGATCCTCGAATCCCTGCGCCGGAACGGCCGCATCACCTACCAGGCCCTGTCGGAGCGGGTCGGCCTGTCGCCGCGCCCCTGCCTGGAGCGGGTGAAGCGCCTGGAGCAGAAGGGCGTCATCCGCGGCTACACGGCCCTCGTGGAGCCCGCCTCCCTCGGCCACGACATCATCGCGCTGGCGGGCATCAGCATGCGCGATCCCTCCGCCGCCTCCCGGCAGCGCCTGGAGCGCGCCTTCGCGACCCACCCGTCCGTGGTCGAGCTGCAGGTGGTGAACGGGGAATACGACTACATCGCCCGCATCGTCGCGCCGACCCTTGCGGCCTATGAGTCCCTGACGGAGGCGTTCCTGGCCGATCCGGCGTTCGGAATCGGGCGCATCCACACCACCTTCGTGCTCAAGACCCTCAAGGACTTCGAGGGCTATCCGGCGGGCGACAGCCGGAAGTGAGCGGCCCGCGCCGCCGGCGCGACAGAAACGGCTGCGCCCCGGCGGCAATTCAGCCCCAACGAGAGCGGGATCCCTCTAAGCTTGTCTTTGGAGGATCCCATGGATTGCATCGCTCTCGAGAAAACCGTCACCGCCGCCAACTATGATCCCCTGCCGGTCGTCCTCACGGAGGCCAAAGGGGTCTGGGCGACGGATGCCCAGGGACGGCGCTACCTCGACATGATGAGCGCCTATTCGGCGGTCAGCCTGGGCCATGGCCATCCGCGCATCCTCAACGCCATGATGGAGCAGGCCTCCCGGCTCGCGGTCACCAGCCGGGCCTACCACACGGAGCTTCTCGG
>DATHAU010000232.1:0-4150 GCA_035296545.1 Microvirga sp. | reverse complement strand
AAAAAGCCCCGGCCGGGGGGCCGGGGCTCTTCAAATGGAACGGAGCTGCGTTTGCGCCGATCAGGAGACGGGCGGGGCCGTCTCCTTGACCGGACCCCGCGGCGCCGGCTTCCTGGCGCGGTACTTCGATGAGACAACCATCGGAGCAAGGCTCACGGTGACGGGATTCGGGTAATGCTCCAGGGTGGAGCCGGTCGCGGCGTCGACGCCCATGCCGATGACGCCGCCGATCAGGATGTTGCCCGCAAAGCCTGCCGCGCCGGACCCCGCCACGCGGGTCTGGACCATCACGTCCTGGCTCTCATAGCCCTCCTTGGAGAAGGTGGCGACGAACTCGGACTTGCGGTTCACCTCGAGGGTGCAGGGCGTGGTGGGGCAGGTCAGCCCGGTGGACGTGCGCATGGCCGCCGGAGGCTGCGAATCGAAGGTGATCTGTTCCGTCGTGCCGCGGGTGACTGTGGCGCAAGCGCCCAAGGACAAGCTGCCCGCCAGGATGGCGAGAATGGATAAGCGCATGAAGACCCCCAGATGTAAGGTTGTGTTGTTTTCTCCCCGCTGACGCGAGGCGTACGGCATAACGTTAGGTTATCCGGCAACAGGATGGCAATGGGCTCAACCATAGGTGAAGGCTCGTTTCCCGCAGGTGTGCCTTCCGGGAAACACCTGCCCTCCGGCGGGAGCCGGCCCCATGAAGGGAAGCCCGGAGGCTGGGCCACCGCCGATTGCGCTCAGCCCGTCCTATTCGAACGCGTAGCGGACGCCGACGCGCATCTCGTGCGCCCCGCCGGCCGCTATTTCGACGGCCGCCCCATGACGGTGCGTCTTCACGTCCCCCAGGCTTACGTAGCGGTAGCCGAGATCCAGGGTGAAGGCGGAGGAGAACTGGTAGCCGACGCCCGCCATGAGCGCCCAGGCGAAGCCGTAATCGGAGCCTCCTGCGAGGCGGGTCCAGGTCTGGCCCGTTGCGGGAGCGGCGGAGAGGCGCGCATGATCCGACAGGACGTTCCGGGCGACCCCGAGGCCCGCGCCCATATAGGGCGTGACATTCATGAAGGTTCCAAGGTCCAGGTAGCCGTTCGCCATGAGGGTCGAGGACTGGAACAGGCCCCTGTCGAGCAGGGCGCCCGCGGGCGTGGCGGCCGAGCCTCTGAATCGGGCCTCGAAGCGGTGGTCGAAGGTCAGGTCGGCGCGAAAACTCGGGCCGAACCGGTAGCCGACGCCGAAGCCTGCCGTGGCGCTGCGGCCGATCCTCTCGTCCATGAAGCCCCCGGAGAAGGGCGATGCGATGAAATCCGCCTCCGGCCGCCGGTCACGGACGGCGCCCACGTCCCCGCGCAGATACCAGGCCTCGAGGCTGCTCTCGTCCTCGAGGATCGGGGCCGGCGGGAGGAGCGCTCTCGAGGAATCGGCGGCCATCGCGGCCGAGGCTCCCAGCCCGGCCAGAACCGCCATCGTGATGAAACGCATCGGGTCTCTTCTTCAATCCATAGGCCAGGCCGCCGAACGGTTTCGGCGGCCTGGCAGGACCCTAGCTTTTGCCGATTAAGGGAGGGTTAAGCTTAATTCTTAACCGTGCCGGCGCCTTGGGGGCGAACTCCGGATCGGCCGGGACATGGTCCAAGGGGGCCCAATGAAAAAGGGCATGGATCCTTCGATCCATGCCCCTGTCTGCAACGGGAATGCGGCGCGGTCAGGCGGCGGCTTTGGCGGCCACCTGCGAGACGGCGTCCACCACGTCGTCCACCACCCGGTTGACCAGATCGCTGTTGTCGCCTTCCGCCATCACGCGGATCACCGGCTCGGTGCCGGAAGGGCGGATCACCAGGCGGCCTTCCGCGCCGAGGCGCTCGCGTCCGGCCTCGATGGCCTTGATCACCGAGGCTTCCTGCAGGGGCTTGCCGGACTTGTAGCGCACGTTCTTGAGCACCTGCGGCAGGGGCTCGAAGCAATGGCCGACCTCGGAGACCGGCCGGCCCATGCGCTTGACCACCGCCAGGACCTGCAGGGCCGCGATGAGCCCGTCCCCGGTGGTGGTGTAGTCGGACATGATGATGTGGCCGGACTGCTCGCCGCCGAGGTTGAAGCCGTGGGCGCGCATGTGCTCGAGCACGTAGCGGTCGCCCACCGCCGTGCGCACGAGGCCGAGGCCCAGGCCGCCCAGGTACCGCTCCAGGCCGAGGTTGGACATGATCGTCGCCACGACCCCCGGCTGGGACAGGCGGCCGTCCTCGTGCCAGGAGCGGGCCACGATGCCCATGAGCTGGTCGCCGTCGACCTTGTGGCCCTTCTCGTCGACGATGAGAACCCGGTCGGCGTCGCCGTCGAGCGCGATGCCCACGTCCGCGCGCAGCTCGCGCACCTTGTGGATCAGGGCGTCGGGGGAGGTGGAGCCGACCTCGTGGTTGATGTTGAAGCCGTTGGGGTCGACGCCGATGGACATGACCTCCGCGCCGAGCTCCCACAGGGTCTCGGGGGCGACCTTATAGGCCGCGCCGTTGGCGCAATCCACCACCACCCGCATGCCGCCCAGGTCGAGCTGGCGCGGCAGGGTGCGCTTGGCGAATTCGATGTAGCGGGCATGAACGCTCTCGATGCGCTTGGCGCGCCCGAGGGCGGCGGAGCCGGCCAGCCGCCGGGTCAGGTCGGAATCGATCAGGGCCTCGATCTCCAGCTCCACGTCGTCGCTGAGCTTGAACCCGTCCGGGCCGAACAGCTTGATGCCGTTGTCCTCGTAGGGGTTGTGGGAGGCCGAGATCATGACCCCGAGGTCGCAGCGCATGGAGCGGGTCAGCATGGCCACCGCCGGGGTCGGGATCGGCCCGAGCAGCAGCACGTCCATGCCCACCGAGGTGAAGCCCGCCACGAGGGCGTTCTCGATCATGTAGCCGGACAGGCGCGTATCCTTGCCGATGACCACCCGATGGCGGTACTCGCCCCGCTGGAACATGAGGCCGGCCGCCTGCCCCACCCTCAGGGCCACGTCGGGGGTGATGATCCCGTTGGCGCGTCCCCGGATTCCGTCGGTCCCGAAGTATTTCCGCACGTGCTTTGTCTCCGCGTCTCGCAGCGCCAATGGGCGCTTGGATCTTCTCAAAGCAACCTCCCTGAATCCGGTCAAGGCTTCCGGCGCGAATCCGTTCATCACAAGTGATGAGCGATTATTACACGCCGGGCGCAGCTTAGCGAAGGAATGGAAACTTGAGGTAAACAAAAAGAGCGCCCCCTTTCGCAAGGGGGCGCTCTCGAACCTGGAGAAAAGGGCCGGTCAGGCCTGGGGCTGAGGCTCCATGCCGCCGTCCGTCTCCCGAGGCCGGCCGGGGCGGGTGGTGGGCACGGCGGAGCCGCGGACGGGGCTCACGGCGTCGCCCGAATCCCGAACCGGGGGCTGGCCGTTGAGGAGGTTGCGGATCTCGTCGCCGGTCATGGTCTCGTATTCCAGCAGGCCCTTGGCCAGGGCCTCGAGCTCGTGCTGCTTCTCGGTGAGGATGCGGCGGGCGTCGTTCAGCCCGCCCTCCACGAGGCGGCGCACCTCGGAGTCGATCTTCTGGGCGGTGGCCTCGGAGATGTTCTGCTGGCGTCCCATGGACATGCCCAGGAACACCTCCTCCTGGTTCTCCCCATAGGCCACGGTGCCGAGCTCGGGCGAGAAGCCCCAGCGGGTCACCATCATGCGGGCCAGCCGCGTCGCCTGCTCGATGTCCGACTGGGCGCCGGAGGTCACCTTGTCCTGGCCGAAGGTCATCTCCTCG
Source organism: Microvirga sp. (assembly GCA_035296545.1). Lineage (GTDB taxonomy): Bacteria > Pseudomonadota > Alphaproteobacteria > Rhizobiales > Beijerinckiaceae > Microvirga. Next base: position 401 of record DATHAU010000232.1, on the reverse strand, counting down.
GCGATGCGTCCGCCCATCATGATGGCCAGCCGCGAGGTCATCTGCTCGTAGGACATGGACAGCTTGTCCCGCTCGGGCAGCTGCATGACCATGCCAAGCGCGCGGCCGCGGGGGATGATCGTGGCCTTGTGGACCGGATCGGTGGCCGGGACGTTGAGCGCCACCACCGCATGGCCGGCCTCGTGATAGGCGGTGAGCCGCTTCTCGTCGTCGGTCATGACCAGGGTGCGGCGCTCGGCGCCCATCATCACCTTGTCCTTGGCGTCCTCGAACTCGCTCATGGTCACGATGCGCTTGCCGCGGCGGGCCGCCAGCAGGGCCGCCTCGTTGACGAGGTTCATGAGGTCCGCGCCGGAGAAGCCGGGGGTGCCGCGGGCGATCACCTTCAGGTCCACGTCGGG
>DATHAU010000231.1:0-24114 GCA_035296545.1 Microvirga sp. | reverse complement strand
CTCGGGGTTCTCCATCTGCTCGCCGCCGCGTACCGCAGGCAGGCCGGCCTCGAGGCCGGCCTGAGGGAGGATGTCCGCAGGGAGGTGGGCTGGACCATGCAGAAGGCCGAGCTCATGGCCGATGCGGACGCCCTGCGGGTGAAGGGCCTGTGGATCGTGGCGGGAGCCACCGACACCGCCCAGGCCGATGGCCTGCGCCGCATCGAGACCTGGTTCGCCCTGGCCGATCCCTGCGCCGCCGATCCCGCCCGCTTCGCCCTCCTGCAGGATTTCGTTCCCGCGTCGTCGGGAGCACAGGGGTCGCCGTTCCTTCCCGGCGAGGCCATGGAGGCGGAATTCGCCTTCTATCCATCGGCCGCGCCCCTCCGCGCGGTGATGACGTCGCGCTCCGGCGCGGCCCAGGATGGGGCCGCCCACCGGGTCCGCCATGCGCCGCTCCTCGGGGAAGCCCTCGACCGCATGGAGAGGGTCATGGCCCGCCAGCCCTTCATCGAGAGATGGCCCGTAGCCCTGGGGGGCGTGACGGTGCTCGACCATGGCGAGGGCGGGTTCCGGCTCGCCTCCGGCGGGCATTCCCTGCCCCTCGCGGACGGGATGGAGGCCGAGCTGATCCCGCTGATGGGCATGGACATCGACCTCGTCGGCATCTGGGACGGCTGGCGTCTGCTGCCCCTGCGGGCCGAGACGCCGCTCGGACCCTGGCACAGGGGCCGGTCATGAATTCTCCCCTCAACCCCTCCGAACGCGACAACGTCATCCAGTCCTTCCTGATCGGGACCGGACGGCGGCCCTTCGAGGCGCCGGCCGCCTTCTCGGGCGCGAGGCCGGATGCGGCGATCCTGGGCGCGCTGGCCCTTGCGGCGACGGAGCGCCGGTTCGTGCGCCCGCTGCCCGACCGCCCTGGCAGCGGCACGCCTCCCCTGCCGGACGATGAACGCCCTCTCCTGCCGGCGGAGACCCGCAAGGCCCTTGCCATGCTCCTCGCCCTGCAGCGCAGGGGCGACTCGAAGCTTCTCGTGAGCGCCGCCATCGATCTCGTCGAGGGGCTCGGCTGGCGGCTTCATCCCTTCGATCTTCCCCTCCTGCGTCCGGCGCTGATCCAGCGCGAGGCGAGGCTCGGCCCGGTGGAAAGGGCCTATCTCAGGGCGACCGGACACCCTCTGCCCGAGGACGCGGCCTCCGTCACCGAGGAGGAATGGGAGATCGCCAAGCCCTCGGAGCGCGTGCGGATCGTCGAGCGGATGCGGGCCGCGGATCCCGCCGCCGCCCGCTCCTTCCTGTCCGAGCGCTTCAAGAACGAGAAGCCGCCGCAGCGGGAGGCGCTGCTCGATGCCCTGTCCGTGGGGATGAGCGCGGAGGACCGCCCGTTCATCGAGGAGGTGATGAACGGGGATCGGTCGGAGCCGGTCCGCCTCAAGGCCAGGCACCTTCTCTTTCTCGTGCCGGCTTCGGAGGAGCGCCAGGAGGTGATCCGGCAACTCGCAGCGGTTTTCGAGGTCAGGAGGCCGGCGATCCCGTTCATGCGCAAGACCATGATCCTGCGATCCAAGGACAAGACCCCGGTCGAGAGGGCCGTGGGCGCTCGCGTCACCCTGAACGAGCTGGCCGGGCAATTGCGGCTTACACGCTCCGAATTGCTGGACATGATCCCAGGACTGGAGGCCGGACCGATCTGGGTGCTGTACGATCTGGCGACGGCCTCCCAGGATGCGGCGACCTTTGCGGCCATCGCGCAGGCCAAAGCAGCCATCGACTGGCCGACCGTCATCGAAGCGGCCGAGCCGTGCCGGTTCAGCCTGCCCGAGCGCCGCGCCATCGTGCGGTCCATTGGGGGCTTCGGCAACTCGATCTTTACGCCCAACGAGTGGATCAAGCTTCGGCAGTTCAACGGCGGCCCTCTGGCGGCCGCACAAGCGAATCCAATCGTCGGCGCGAACCTGCTCGGAAGCCTCAGCGCCATGTATGGCATGCCCGATCCGAATCCGACGCGCTGGAGCGGATGGCCCCACATCGAGGCTTTTGCGGGCCTCATGCCGCCCGCCGGCATCTCGTCCTTCAGGCGGGAGATCGCGACCCGCTACCGCGACGTGCCGATGAACATCGGCCTTTACCTCGACGTGGTCGAGGCCGCCGACCGGGACGCCAGGCGTTCGGGCATCGTCCCCCATTACGAGGAGCAGGAGTGAGCATGTCGTCCAACTTGAGACTTCCGTCCGAGAAGCTGTTCGCCAGCGAACTCGAAGCCCTGCGCGCGCAGGACAAGGGTCACCGGCCCGAGAACTGGCGACTCTCTCCCAAGGCCGTCGTCACCTACATCCTCGGCGGCAAGCTTTCCGATGGGACGGAGATCACCGCCAAATACGTGGGCAACAGGAAGCTGGTGGAAACGGCGGTGGCCACCCTCGCCACCGACCGCGCCCTCCTGCTGCTCGGGGTGCCCGGCACCGCCAAGAGCTGGCTCTCCGAGCATCTCGCCGCGGCCATCTCGAACGATTCCCAGCTTCTCGTGCAATGCACCGCCGGAACCGACGACACCGCCATCCGCTACGGCTGGAACTACGCCAAGCTCCTGGCGGAGGGGCCCAGCGAGGGCGCCATCGTCCGCACGCCGCTCATGCGCGGCATGAAGGAGGGGCGCATCGTGCGGTTCGAGGAGCTGACCCGCATGGCCTCCGACGTGCAGGACACCCTCATCACCGTGCTGTCGGAAAAGACCCTGCCGGTTCCGGAGCTCGCGATCTCCGTCGAGGCCATGCGCGGCTTCAACATCATCGCCACCGCCAACAACAAGGACAAGGGCGTCAACGACCTGTCCTCGGCCCTGAAGCGGCGCTTCAACGTGGTGGTGCTGCCGCTTACCGCATCGGCCGACGAGGAGAGGCTGATCGTCGCCAAGCGGGTGCGGGAGATCGGCACCGGCCTTCAGCTTCCCGACGTCGCCTCCCCCGAGGAGGAGATCGGGCGCGTGGTCACCATGTTCCGCGAGCTGCGCGACGGCCTCACGGAGGACGGCCGCCAGAAGCTGAAGTCGCCCTCCGGCAGCCTGAGCACCGCCGAGGCGATCTCGGTGATGGTGGGCGCATGGTCCGAGGCCGGGCATTTCGGGTCCGGCGCCATCGACGCCGAGGCGCTGGCCGGAAACCTCGTGGGCGCGGTGGTGAAGGACCCGGTGCAGGACGCCATCGTGCTGCGCGAGTACCTGGAAACCGTCGTGAAGGGACGGCGCGGCTGGGGCGACCTCTACCGGGCGATCAACGAGGTGGCCGCTTGAGCGAGCGCGCCCATCTCTTCGGCATCCGGCACCACGGGCCCGGCTCCGCCCACGCCCTGCTGCGCGAACTGGATGCCCTCGATCCCGCCATGGTGCTCATCGAGGGGCCGCCGGAGGGCGAGGCGATCCTGCATGCGGCGGCCTCGGCCGATCTCGTGCCGCCGGTCGCCCTGCTGTGCTATTCGCCCGACGATCCGGGCCTCGCGGTGTTCGACCCCTTCGCCGAATACTCGCCGGAATGGCAGGCCATCCGCTGGGCCCTCTCCCGCAGCCGCCCCGTCCGGTTCATCGACCTGCCCGCAGGGGTCTCCCTGGCCATGCGCCGCGACGGCGGCCATGAGGAGGAGCGCCTCTCCTACGATCCCCTCGGCGTCCTGGCGGCTGCGGCCGGGCAGTCCGACGGCGAAACCTGGTGGAACGGCACCGTCGAGCAATCCATGGGCCGGCACGGCTATTTCGCGGCCGTCGAGCAGGCCATGTCGGCCCTGCGCGAGGGGGAGGAGACCCTCTCCCGGCGCGAGGGGCTGCGGGAGGCGCACATGCGCCTTGCGGTCTCGGCCGCCCTCTCCGAAACCCCGGGCGCCGTCGCCGCCGTGGTCGGCGCATGGCACCTTCCCGCCCTCCGCAGGAAGGTGGCCCTCAAGGACGACCGGGCGGCCCTGAAGGGCCTGGACAGCATCAAGGTCGCCACCGCCTGGGTCCCCTGGACGGACACGCGCCTCGCCGCAGGCTCCGGCTACGGCGCGGGCGTGATCTCGCCGGGCTGGTACCGCCACCTGTGGGACGCCTATTCCTCGGCGCGGCCCGGCGACGCGCCGGACGTGCGCGGGCTCGTGATCGGCTGGGTCACCAAGGCCGCCATCCTGCTGCGCCAGGAGGGGCTGCCCGCCTCGACCGCCTCCGTGATCGAGGCCGTGCGGCTCGCCGAGGCCCTGGGGGCGATCCGCGAGATCCCGGTGCCCGGCCTGCCGGAGATCAACGACGCGATCCTTTCCGCCATCTGCCACGGCAACGACGCGCCGATGCGGCTCATCGCCCGCCGCCTCGTGATCGGCGAGAGCGTGGGCGAGGTCGGCGAGGGCCTGCCGCAGACGCCGCTCCAGGCCGATCTGGCCCGCCAGCAGCGGGCGCTGCGGCTCAAGCCGAGCGCCGCCCAGGAGGAGACATCGGTCGACCTGCGAACCGAATCGGGTCTAGCCAAATCCACCCTCCTCCATCGGCTTGCCCTGCTCGGCGTGCCGTGGGGACGCCCGGCGGGGCGGGGCAGCTCGCGCGGCACCTTCCGGGAGCATTGGGTGCTCGAATGGACGCCCGAGCTCTCGGTGGCCCTCGCGGAGGCCTCGGTCCATGGCGGCACGGTAGGCGACGCCGCCGCCGCGAAGGCCGCCGCCGTCATCGCCGCCGAGAGCCGGCCGGGAACCCTGGCGTGGCTCGTCCAGTCCTGCCTGCACGCGGATCTCCCCGCCGCCTACGATGCCGCCCTCCTGCGGCTTCAGGCGGTGGCCGCCGCCGGGGGAACGGTGGAGGCGCTCGTGGGGGCGGTCCCTCCCCTGGCCGACATCCTGCGCTACGGCACCGCCCGCCGGTTCGACGAGCAGCCCCTGCGCAGGCTCGTCCTGTCCCTGTGCGCCGAGATCCACATCAGCCTGCCCTACGCCTGCCGCCATCTCGACGAGGCGGCCTCCGAGGCCATGCGCAAGGCCCTCTCCCGCTATGCGGCCGCGGTCGCCATGCTGGACGATGACGACGCGGCGTCGGGATGGGCGTCGACCCTGGAGGCCCTGAGCGGGGACGACGCCGTTTCGCCCGGCATTCGCGGCCTTGCCACCCGTCAGCTCCACCGGGGGGATGCGGGAGCGGAGGTCACCGCCAAGCGGCTGTCGCGGGCCCTTTCGCCCGCGGTCCCGCCCGCGGAGGCCGGCGCCTGGATCGAGGGCTTCCTGGAGGATGGGGCCGACATCCTGCTCCATGACATGTCGCTCCTTTCGGTGGTGGACGGCTGGATGACCGGATTGTCGCCCGAGGATTTCGTCGGGCTGCTGCCGCTGCTCCGGCGCAGCCTGTCGGCCTTCGACAGCCACCAGCGCCGCGCCGTTCGCGAGGCGGTCGCGCGGGGATGCCGGAGCGCCGACGGCCATGGGGCGCAGGAGGCCTCGCCCATCTTCGCGGAGGCGGTTCCCCTGCTCATGAGGATCATCGGCATCGAAGCCCGGGAGAAGGCGGCATGAGCGCGGCGAACGGCGACGACGAGCGGATGCGGCGCTGGCGGCTGGCCCTCGGGCCGGAGGGCGGCGCCTGCGCCGGTCCGGGCCTGAGCGGCGAGGATGCCCGTCTCGACGCGGCGCTGGAGGCGATCTACGGGGAGCCCGACGGGGCGAAGAAGAAGGGGGGCTTGGGCGCCTCGGCACCTCGCGTGGCCCGCTGGCTCGGGGACATCCGCGAGTTCTTCCCCACCCCTGTGGTGCAGGTGATCCAGAGGGACGCCTTCGATCGCCTCGGGCTGAAGCAGATGCTCTTCGAGCCGGAATTCCTGGCGGCCCTCGAAGCCGACGTCCATCTGGTGGCCGACATCATGTCCCTGCGCGGCGTGATCCCCGAAAAGGCCAAGGAGACCGCGAGGATCGTCGTCGGCAAGGTGGTCAAGGAGCTCATGGAGCGGCTCGAGGACAGGATGGTCCAGGCCATCCGCGGCACCATCGACCGCACCAGGCGGACGACCCGCCCGGCGTTCCGCGACATCGACTGGGACCGGACGATCCGCGCCAATCTCAAGAACTGGCAGCCCGATCTCAGGACCGTCATCCCCGAGACCTTGCACGGGCACGCCCGCAGCCTGAGGGGCGCGAACCTCGACGAGGTGATCCTGTGCATCGACCAGTCGGGGTCCATGGGAACCTCCGTGGTCTACTCGTCGATCTTCGCCGCCGTGATGGCCTCGATCCGCACCATCCGGACGAAGCTCGTGGTCTTCGACACGGCGATCATGGACCTGACGGACCAGCTCTCCGACCCGATCGAGGTGCTGTTCGGCATCCAGCTCGGCGGCGGCACGAACATCGCGGGGGCGCTGGCCCATTGCGAGGCGCAGATCACGGATCCGTCGCGCACCCATCTGGTGCTGATCAGCGACCTCTACGAGAACGGCGACGAACAGGCCATGCTGGCGCAGGCCGCATCCCTCGTCGCCCGCGGCGTGAACGTGATCGTTCTCCTGGCGCTCAGCGACGACGGCAAGCCGGCCTCGCACGAGGGCCACGCGCAGAGCCTGGCCTCCATGGGAATCCCGGTCTTCGCCTGCACGCCGGATCTTTTCCCCGACCTCATGGCCACTGCCCTCAAGCGGCACGACATCGCGGACTGGGCGGCGCGGAACGACGTGGTGCTCCGAAGAGCCGCCTGAGCCCGAGACCCTCCTTCCGAGGGATTCTGTCCGCGCAGATCGGGCCATGTGTCAAAACAGGGTTATCTCTCCCGTTTTCACGATGTTTCGAAGTTGAACTCGCCCCTTGAGAATTTACCCGTATAGTTCAGATCGAACCAATCGTGGCGTCCTCTATTTGCGGCGGCTTGTATCAAGATGGCGTGGGTGAGAGGGATGGAACAGAGGGCCAAACCGGGGTGGAGCGTTGCCGGCGCTGCGACCGGCGGAGCGGCCTGCGGTGCGATCCTCGTGATGTTCCATCAAGCCTATCACGTGCTATCCGGCAGCTTTCACGATTCCGATCCGTTTGCCCACATCATGCTGGAGCTGTCGGCCGCTTCGTCCGCGGGCGCGCTGCTATGCGCGGCGGGAACCGCTCTTTACCAGCGGCTGCTCCACCATTAGAGCATCGGGCCGCTCCCGGTATGCTCAATTCAGCAGGTCGCGGTATTCCTTGTGGCGCTGGATCCACGCCCAGGCATAGCCGCAAAGCGGCGTGATCTTGAGGCCTTCCGTGCGGGCGATCTCGGCGACGCCCTGCATCAGACGGCCTGCCGCTCCCGTGCCCCGGAGCGGCAGGGGAGCCTCCACATGCCTGATGACGAGGGCCGAGCCGCGGCGCTCGTAGTTGGCGAAGGCGATCTGGCCGTTCACGTCGAGCTCGAAGCGGCGGCTGGCCTGGTTGTCCCGAACGACGCTGCTCATGGTCCGATCCATCGATGCGCTTCGGGTTCAACGCCTCGCGACGACCCCCGTTCCTGAAGCGCGCATGGGCGCCGGGTCGTCACGCCCTGGCCATTTCCTCGGCGCGGCGGCGGACTTCGCGCCAGAGCTGCATTTCATGCCTGGCGTCCTCCAGCGCCCGGTGGGCGGGCGGCCCGTCCTTCTCGTCCTGACGCCGCACGCCTGCCAGGATCTCCGCCGCCATGCGGTCGTGGCGATCCGCCGGCGCGGGAGAGGCTCGCAGCGCCTCGATCATGGCCTCCCTGTGGGCGATGTCCGTATCCTGGAGCCTCAGGGAATGCCGCGGCAGGCCCGCCGCCCGCAGCAGCTTGCTCAGCCATCGGCCGTCCCATGACGGGGCCGTGGCGAAAAGCCGGTGGCCGGTGAGCGCCTCCACCATGCGGCGCGCCACCTGGTCATGGGGCAGCCCCTCCGCCGCGAGCCGCTCCCGCGCGATCCCGTGAATGGCCTGCGCATCGGCGGCCCAGTCCGTCCAAGCGGGAGCAGGCTTGATGAGGTGGCTCTCCTCCGGGCCCGACGCGAACACCCATGCCACTTCGATGGGATAGCCTTGCTTGCCCAGGGAGGAGGCCTCGAAATCGAGAAAGACGATATCGCCCACTCAACCGCCCCGCTTGGAACGATGCGGATGGGCCGCGTCCGCAACGGTCAGTCCGATGTTCATAGGCCCAGTCTCCGCCCGGCGGTTCGGTCGAAAGGACACCTAGAGGCTGCGGGTGCTTTGGGAAGCTTGAGCATCCGTGCCGCGGAAGCGGGACTGCTCGTCGGCCCCGACAGGATCATGCGGCGCTTCAGCCGGCTCCCGCCAGCGGGCAAAAAAGAGCGCCCTCTCTTTGAATCGAGGGGCGCTCGAAGGTCCGACTCGTGGGGGCAAAAATACGTGTCGGTCCCTTCTTTGTAACGGCTGCGAGCCGTTTAGTCATTCCACCAAGACGCTGAAGTGTCTGCGCTATTGTGCCACGCTCAATACTGGCGCCCCCGGTCCGCCCCTCCCGTGCCGGGCGAAGCCCGCTTGAGGAGCCCCTTGCAGGGCCGTTCCGGAGAGAGGGCGTCCATTCTCACGTTTGTGTGATGCCGAGGGCCGCCCGGGCCCGCCTTTCCCGGCCATTCCTCCAGCGGTTCGGCTGCCGGCCGGAACTGACCAAAGGGATTAGCTCATCGACGAGTCTTGCGCGGATTGGAAAACAGGAGGAGTCTGGTTTCGGCTGCTTCGCGAGAACGGCTGACGAGCCCCGGGAGCAGGCACGGATGGACTGCCCTCCCGGGCTCCTCGTCGAGCCCTGCAGCCGGCCCGTGCCGCGCCCGACCAGGATCGCTCCGGTTTCGGGCCGCGAGTCTTGGCAAAAACGCCTGCTCAGGTGAAACAATTCGCAGCCCCGATTGTTAATATGCAGTCGCGTTGTGCCGGCGTCTGCGCGGCGGGAAGCTCCTTTCCGCCGAAGGAACGACGCCCCTGGATCCAAATCGAGTCATCAGCCTCGTGCATCGCTCATCTCTCGGGCGAACGAGGTTTTTAGTGCCGAGCCGATGAGGCCTGCGCTCCTTCGGGCGCAGTCGGCGTCCTTCACAAGCGTCCGGCTGACAGGGACGCGACGAAAATCTGTCTTGTAACAAGGGGAGCGTGGGCTCTTGGCGCAGTTCGAACTCAAACCGCAGGTCCTGCACCGCAGAGGCGCCGACCAGCGCTATCGGGACCCTGCCGACGCGCCCTACGAGGACCGCGAGAGCCGCTGGACGACCCTCGAGATCGACACTCCAGGGGCCGAAACCCCCGGCAGGGACAGGCCCCGTCCGCTCGTGGTGGATCTGGACGGCACGCTGATCGCGTCGGACCTGCTGATCGAGACCGCCTTTTCCGAGCTGGGCCGGCGTCCGCATTCCCTCGTCGACATGATCAGGGCCCTGTCGCGCGGCAAGGCCGCCCTCAAGCACCGCCTCGCCGAGCCGGCCGAGTTCGATCCGGCCACCCTGCCCTACGATCCCGAAGTCCTGGGGATCATCGAGCGGGCCCGGGCCGAGGGGCGGCCAGTCTATCTCGCCTCCGCCAGCCATGAGCGCCTGGTCGAGCGCATCGCCGATCACCTCGGGTTCTTCAACGGCTGGTTCGCCACCAACGAGACCACCAATCTGGCCGGCATCAGAAAGGCCGAGAGGCTCGTGGAAGCCTTCGGCGAACGCGGGTTCGATTACGTGGGCAACGACGCGGCCGATCTGCCCGTCTGGGAGAAGGCCGCCAAGGCCATCGCCATCCGCACCCCGCCCGGGGTGCGGCGCAAGCTCGGCCTCGCCCACGGCGACGTGGAGCACCTGACCCATGCCCGCCCGACCTGGCGAACCTGGGCCAAGATGCTGCGCGTGCATCAATACGCCAAGAACGCCCTCGTGTTCGTTCCCCTGCTGACCTCGCACCTCTTCACCGTGGAGGCCTTCGCCCAGGCGCTGCTCGCCTTCGTGGCCTTTTCCCTGTGCGCGTCCAGCATCTACATCCTCAACGACCTCGTGGACCTGCAGGACGACCGTGGCCACCGCAGCAAGTGCAACCGGCCGCTTGCCTGCGGGGCCATTCCCCTGATGCACGGCGTGATCGCCATTCCGATCCTGTTCCTGGCCGCCCTGGGCTTCGCCGCCGCCCTGTCGCTGCCGTTCCTCGGCGTCCTGCTCGGGTACTTCGCCCTGACCACCGCCTATTCCTTCGCCCTCAAGCGCAAGATGGTGGTGGACGTGATCACCCTCGCGGGCCTGTATTCGGTGCGCGTGATGGGCGGAGCCGTGGCGATCGGCGTGGTCATCTCGGAATGGCTCATCGCCTTCTGCATGATGATCTTCATGTCGCTCGCCCTGATCAAGCGCTACGTGGAGCTGGCGGCCCGCCGCGACGCCAATCTGCCCGATCCCACCAGCCGCGACTACAAGAACAGCGACCTCGACATCGTGGCGGCCCTTGCGGCGGCGGCGGGCTTCAACGCGGTCACGGTTCTGGCGCTCTACGTGTCCAGCGACACGGTGAACCATCTCTACACGCGCCCGCAGATCCTCTGGCTCGTGGGGCCGCTCCTCATGTTCTGGATCGCCCGGGCTCTGCTCCTGGCGAGCCGGCGCCTGATGGACGACGACCCGGTGGTCTTCGCCATCAAGGACCGGGTCAGCCTCATGACCGTCGGCGCGACCGCAGCCCTGATCCTCGCCGCCGTCTGATCCATGCCCGTCCGACAACCGATCATCGGTCCGGCACCGCTTCGGACCTCCCCCCGCATGGCTCCCGGGAGACCGGGGCCATGATGTTCGTGCGCTATCTGCTGTTCGCGGTGCTCGCCACAGTGGCCAATCTGGCCACCCAGGAATTCGTGATCCGCATCGCCCCGGTGGCGCCGCTGACCCTGTCCATCCTCATGGGCACGGCCGCGGGCTTCGTCCTCAAGTACCTGCTCGACAAGAAATGGGTGTTCGACGACGCCTATGGCGGCCACCGCAAGGAGCTCCGGAAGATCACCCTCTACGGCGCCTTCAGCGTGCTCACCACCCTGGTGTTCTGGGGCTTCGAGGTGGCGTTCTGGGTCATCTGGCGTACAGATTTCGCCAAGTACACTGGCGCGGTGCTCGGGCTTGCGATCGGCTATGCGGCCAAGTTCGTGCTCGACCGGACCTACGTGTTCAAGGAGCGACAGGCATGACGGAACTCTCCGGTTGGGGACGCTATCCCCGACACGTCTCGGAGATGCTCGCGCCCGCGACGCCTGCCGCCCTGCCGCAGCTCCTGGCGTCGCGCTCAGGGCTCGTTGCGCGCGGAAACGGCCGAGCCTATGGCGACGCCGCCATCGGCGAGCAGATCACGGTCTCGACCCGCGGCTTCGACCGCATCCGCTCCTTCGACAGGGCCACGGGCCGCATCCGCGTGGAAGCGGGCGTTCTGCTCGCCGATCTCCTGGAGATCGTCATCCCGCAGGGCTTCTTCCCGCCCGTGGTGCCCGGCACCAAGTTCGTCACCATCGGCGGGATGATCGCGTCCGACGTGCACGGCAAGAACCACCATCGCGACGGCGGCTTCGGCGACCACGTGGAGGCGCTCACCCTCTCGCTTCCCGACGGCCGCAACGTTATCTGCTCGCAGGAGGAGAACCGGGAGATCCTGTCCGCCACCATCGGCGGGATGGGCCTGACCGGCACGATCGTCGACGCGACCTTCCGCCTGCGGCCCATCGAGACCGGCTGGATGCGCCAGAAGACCACCGTGGCGGCCAACCTCGACGAGGCCCTGCGCGGCCTGCAGGAGACGGGCGAGGCCACCTATTCGGTGGCCTGGATCGACTGCCTGGCGCGGGGCGCATCCCTCGGGCGCTCCCTCATCTTCGCCGCCGAGCACGCGACCCTGAAGGATGTGGAGCGGCTTCGGCCGGGGGCGGAGCGCTTCCCCTCGTCCAAGGCGGGGCGGCTCTCCGTGCCGCTGGACCTGCCCTCCTTCACGCTGAACCGCCTCTCGGTCTCGGCCTTCAACGCGCTCTACTTCCGGGCAGGCGCCCTGAAGGCGGGCTATCCGTTCCTCATGCACTGGAACCCCTACTTCTTTCCCCTGGACGGCATCGGCAACTGGAACCGCATCTATGGCGGGCGCGGCTTTCTCCAGTACCAATGCGTGATTCCCACTGACCGCGCCCGGCACGTGCTCGGCGAGATCCTCGAGCGGGTCTCCCGCCGCGGGGCCGCCTCCTTCCTGGCCGTCCTGAAGCAGCTCGGCGCAAGCCACGGCGATCTCTCGTTTCCCCTGGAAGGCTTCACCCTCACCCTCGACCTGCCGGTGAGCGACGGGGTGTTTCCCCTGCTCGACGAACTCGACCGCCTGGTGGTCGAGGCCGGTGGGCGGCTCTATCTCGCCAAGGATGCGCGGCAATCGCCCGCAACCTTCGAGGCCGGCTATTCCGGTCTTGCCCGCTTCCGCGACCTGCGGCGGGCGATCGGGGCAACCGGCCGGGTCTCCTCTCGTCTCTCAACGCGGCTCGGAATCTGATGGCATCCTCGAAAACCCTCCTCCTCGTCGGCGGCACCTCCGACATCGGCCGCGCCACCGCGCTCTGCTACGCGCAGGCCGGGTGGCGGGTGCTTCTGGCTGCGCGCAACGAGGACGAGGCCCGCCGCAACGCCGAGGACATCGCGGCGCGCGCCGGAGCGGAGGTGACGACGCATCGGCTCGACATCCTGGAAGGGGACCGGTTCGAGAGCTTTCTCGACGGCCTGCCGCAACTGCCCGACACGGCGGTATGCGTGGTGGGCGAGCTGGGCGATCAGGCGCGGGGCCAGAGCGATCCCGCTCACGCGACCCTTCTCATCCGCACCAATTTCGAGGGGCCCGCCCTGTTCCTCGGCGCCCTCGCGGAGCGGTTCCTGGCGCGCGGGTCCGGCACCATCGTGGGCGTCAGCTCCGTGGCCGGAGACCGCGGGCGCGGCTCCAACTATCTCTACGGCGCCGCCAAGGCCGGGTTCACGGCCTTTCTGTCCGGCCTGCGCAACCGCCTCGCGCCCAAGGGCCTGCGGGTGGTCACGGTCAAGCCGGGCTTCGTGCGCACGCAGATGACCGCCGGCCTGAAGCTGCCTCCCCTGCTGACCGCGGAGGCCGACGAGGTCGGGCGCGCGATCTTCGCGGCGGCCGAGAAGGGCTCCAGCGACGTGATCTATGTGCGCCGGCTGTGGCGGCCCGTCATGATGGTGATCGGCAGCATCCCCGAGCGGGTCTTCAAGCGCCTGAAACTCTGAGCGGCAGGAAGGGAGGACAGGGGCGATGCGGATCGGGATGATGCAACGGGGGACGCCGGTGGGACCTGTCCTGCTCGCGCTGGCGGCTGCGTTCGCCCTGCTGCTGGCGCTTCCGGGGCAGACCGTCGCCACCAAGTACCTGAACGATCTCTTCGTCCTCCTCGACGGCGCCTACCGGGTCGCCGGCGGCCAGGTGCCGAACCGGGACTTCCACACGATCCTCGGGCCCCTTGCCGCCTATGTTCCGGCCATCGGCTACGGCCTCTCCGGCACCTGGGGCGGCGCCATGCCGGCCGGCATGGCGCTCATGACGGTCGCGCTCGCGCTGCCCATCGCCCATGTCCTCGGCTCGCGCCTGCGCCCGGCGATCGCCCTGCCCTTCGGGGTCTTCCTCCTGCTCATCCTGGCGGTTCCCATCCTCCTGGGCGAGAGCATCACCGCCCTGTCCTTCGCCAAGTTCTACAACCGCATCGGCTGGGCGGCGCTGGGGGCCCTGCTCGTCATGTACCTGCGGCCCGAACGCGTTCATGCGCGGCAGAACCTGCTCGATGTGCTCTGCGCAGCCTCTCTCACCCTGGTGATGCTCTACACCAAGCTCACCTACGGCGTGGTCGCGCTCGCCTTCCTGGCGTTCATGCTCCTCGATTCCCGCCAGCGCCGCTGGGCCGCGGGAGCGCTCGGCCTCACGCTCGTGGCCGGGCTTGCGATCGAGGCCTTCTGGCAGTCGTCCCTCGCCCATCTGGCCGACCTGCGCCTGGCGCTCGACGTGGGCGGACGCCTGCGCGGCACCTGGGGGCAGATCACCGATCACATCCTCGGCAACATGACCGATTACGTTCTGGTCGGCCTGTTCGCCGGCCTCGCGCTCCGGATCACGCGGGGCTTCCGCGACGCGATCTTCTACGGCTTCTGCGCCGTCACGGGGTTTCTCATCATCAACCAGAACTTCCAGGCCTGGGGCATCGTCACGCTTCATGCGGCGGCGGCCGTGGCCGCCGAGACGATCCTCCGCCATGAGGAGGGTCGGGCCCTCGATCCGGGCGAGCGGCGCTGGTCCGTGTCCGCGGGCGCCAAGCTGCTGTTTCTCGCCCTCGTCCTGCCGACCATCGTCCATTGCACCGCGGCCCTGGGCCTGCACACCGTCGCCGCGGCCACCCGGGCCGGAGAGGCCGTCGCGCTGCCCCGTCTCGGCGAGGTGCGGCTTGCGAACCTCTGGACCTGGAGCGAGTACGACATGGGCGCGGCCTATGTGGCCACCCTCCGGGATGGGGCCGAGGCCCTGTCGGGTCTCGACCGGACGCCGAACGGCATCGTGGCGCTCGACCTCGCCAATCCCTTCTCCATGATCCTGAACGCGCCGCCGCCTGCGGGCGACGCGCCCTGGCTGCAATGGGACCGGACCCTGAACGCCTCCAGCTTCATTCCCGCCGAGACGCTTCTGGCAAGGGCCGAGATCGTGATGGAGCCCAAGCCCGCGCCCGGCGGCGATCCGGCGAAGCCACAGCTTCCCTCGCTCTACGGCCCCTACATCGCGGCCAATTTCAGCCTCGTGCGCGAGACGCAGCACTGGAAGATCCATCGCCGCTCCCAGCCGTCAGACCCGCAGGCGACCTTGAGCGGGGGCAATCCGTCATGACGGAGCGGAGCGCATGGCCGGTCGCGGGCGTTCTTCTGGCGGCTGCCGCGGTTTTCGCCCTGCTTCTGGCAGGGCCGGGGGAAACCGTCACCACGGCTTACGTCAACGACCTCTTCATCTTTCTCGACGGCGCGCATCGGATCGCGTCCGGCCAGGTTCCCAACCGCGACTTCCACACGGCGCTGGGGCCCTTCACGTTCTACCTGCCGGCCCTGGGCTACTGGCTCTCCGGCTCCTTCGGCGGAGCCATGCCGGCCGGCATGGCCCTCCTGATCCTCGTCCTTGCCCTGCCCATCGTTCACATCCTCGGCTCGCGCCTGCGCCCGATGATCGCGCTCGCCTTCGGGATCTTCCTCCTGCTCATTCTGGCCGTGCCCATGAACCTGGGCGAGAGCATCGCGTCGCTCTCCTTCGCCATGTTCTACAACCGCGTCGGCTGGGTGGCCCTGAGCGCCCTGCTGGTCATGTACCTGCGGCCCGCGAATCCTCACAAGGCAGGGGCTGTGCTGGACACCCTCTGCGCCGCCTTCCTGACCGTGCTGATGGTCTACACCAAGGTCACCTATGGGGCGGTTGCACTTGCGTTCCTGGCCTTCATGCTGTTCGACCGCAGCCAGCGCCGCTGGGCTGCCGGGGCCATCGGCCTCACGCTCCTGGCCGGGCTCGCGATCGAGGCATTCTGGCAATCCTCGCTGGCGCATCTTGCCGACCTCATGCTCACGAGCCGGGTGAGCGGCTCCCGCGGCTTCGTGGATCTGGCCGCCGGCTTCCTCCGGCACCTGGCGGATTACGTGATGCTCGGCATCTTCGTGGCCCTGGTGCTCCGGCGGACCCGCAGCCTGCGGGATCTCCTGTTCTTCGGGCTCTGCGCGGGCCCCGGCCTTCTGATCCAGAACCAGAACTCCCAGCCCTGGGGCATCATCACCCTTCACGCGGGCGCCGCCGTGGCGGCGGAGATTCTGTTGCGCCTGGAGGACCGGCGGCAGGAGCCCGGGAGCAATCCCCCGCCCCTGGCCGCGGGAGCGCCGCTTCTCCTGCTGGCGCTCCTGCTGCCCACGGGCCTTCACTGCCTCATGGCCCTGGGCCTGCACGCCGGCCTGGCCGCCGCCAGGGCCGGAGAGCCCTTCGGGCTGCCGGGGTTCGAGCGCGTCAGGCTCGCCCTGCTCTGGTCGCCCGGGGACCACGCCTTCTCGACCGCCTATCTTGCGAGCGTGCGCAACGGGGCGCGCCTCCTGGCGACCCTGCCGGAAAAGCCCCGGAACGTGTCCGTGCTCGATTTCGCGAACCCGTTCTCGGCCGGCCTCGGCCTCGATCCGCCCCGGGGCGACAATGCCTGGCTGCACTGGGGACGCAATGTCGATGCGGCTCACTTCCTGCCGCCGGAGCGGCTGTTCGCGGGCGTCCAGGTGGTGATGGACCCGAAATGGGGCATCAACAGCGAGCCCCTTCGGGGCCTTTACGGCGATTACATCCGCACCGCGTTCGAGCCCCTGCGCGAAAGCGACGCCTGGGTGGTGCGGCAACGGCGGCAGCCGGCTCTTTCGGCTGATCGGGCCCGTCTCAGGGAACCCTCGCGCCGATCCCTTGTTGGCGCTGGGGATGGAATTCAGCCATGACGGTTTTGACCAAGCGGCCAGCGTCTGTCGCGATGCTCGTGGTTGCCATAGCGGCTTTCTGCGCCCTTCTGCTCGCGTTGCCGGGACAGACGATCACCACCAAGTACCTGAACGATCTTTTCATCTTCCTTGACGGCGTCCACCGCGTGGCGGAGGGCCAGGTGCCCAACCGGGACTTCCACACCGCCCTGGGGCCCCTGGTCTATTACGCGCCCGCGCTCGGATACTGGCTCTCCGGCAACCTCGGCGGAGCCATGCCCGTGGGCATGGCGCTCATCGTGATCGCCCTTGCGCCGGCCGCCGCCCATATCCTCAGCTCGCGCCTGAGACCGGCCATCGCCCTCCCGCTGGCGGCCTTCGTCATTCTGGTGGCGGCGGTGCCGATCAATCTGGGCGAGAGCATCGGCGCCCTTTCCTTCGCCATGTTCTACAACCGCATCGGCTGGTCGGCCCTGGCCCTCCTGCTGGTGCTGTATCTCCGGCCGAGCCGGCCCGGTCGATACCAGGCGCTCCTCGACGCCGCCAGCGCCGCCTTCCTCATCGTCCTCATGCTGTACATCAAGATCAGCTACGGCGTGGTCGGGCTCGGCTTCCTCGTGTTCATGCTGCTCGATCCGCGCCAGCGCGGATGGGCGGCGGCCGCCCTCGTCCTGGTCGTCGGGGCCGGCCTGTTCATCGAGGCGCTCTGGGGCGGAACCGCCGCCCACATCGCCGATCTGGCGATCGCGGGGCGCGTGAGCGGCAGCCTGGACACCATCGACGAGCTGTTCACGGCGCTTTCCAGGAACCTGTCCGACTACGTCATCTTCGCGGTCGTCATGGGGCTGGCGCTCTGGCGCACCAGAAGCCTGCGGGACTTCCTGTTCTTCGGCTTCTGCGCGGGATCGGGCTTCATGCTGATCACGCAGAACTTCCAGACCTGGGGCATCATCAGCCTTGCGGCCGGGGTGGCCGTGGCCGTGGAGATCATGGCCCGCGCCGACGGACCTGCGGCGGACCGGCAGCGCCGGACCATGACCGCGGGGGCCCAGCTTCTTCTGCTCGCCTTCGTGCTGCCCGCCTCCATCCAGCACGCCGCCGCCCTGGGGCTTCATGCGGCCCTCGCCGCCACGAAGCAGGGGCTTGCCGCCCCCATGCCGAACTTCGACCGGGTCAGGCTGGCGCAGCTCTGGTCGGAAGGCGACTACCCGCTCTTCAGCCGCTATTTCGCGAGCCTCGACGACGGCGCGCGGGCGCTCGAGACCCTGGAGAGCCCTTCCGGCAAGGTGCTCGTGCTCGATTTCGTCGGGCCCTTCTCGGCCGGCCTCGGCCTCAAGCCGCCCTACGGCGACAGCACCTGGTACCATTGGGGCCGTACGATCAACGAGGAGAACTACCTGCCGGCCAGAACCGTCCTGCACGACGTCCAGATCGTCATGGAGCCCAAATGGCCGGTGGAGGTCGCGACGGCGGAAGGCCTTCGCCGCCTCTATGCGGATTATCTCGCCGAGCACTTCGAGCTTGCCCGGGAAACGGCCGACTGGAGGATCCACGTCCTGCGTGGACCGCCCGAGGAGACCGTGAGCCGGTCGTCCGGTTTCGACCCGGACGAGGTACGGGGCGACGCCACGCCGAGCGGCGGCTGATCCGCCTCCTCAGGCGCTGCCCTTGGAATAGCCCTGCTTCGGCCCGAGCATCCCTGTCCGAGGCGTGGAGCCCTCCGGTCTCACCCGGCGCCATTCCGCCGCGATCAGGATGAACAGGCAAAGCACCACAGCCCAGCCATAGACCGAGCCGGTGGTGATCTTCGTCCAGGCGGGCTTGTCCAGCTGGCCGATGATGAACGGCACAGGAACGATGAGGAGGGCCGCTACCACCCGCATGGCAGGCTGGTGCCAATGGGTGAGCAGGACCGGCAGGAGAAAGAGGGTGTACTGGATCCAGCCGAGGGGCGAGGCCAGGAGCGCCGCGACGAGCGCGAGGGAGCTTGCGGCGATCACGTCCGGCCGCCGCCGGAACGCCCAGGCCGCAAGCCCGCCGAGGAGCGCAAGGCTGAGGATCGCGCCGAGGAACGGCACGCCCGCCCGGGCCGCGAGCCCCGCCAGGGACGCATTGGTGAGGAACAGGGCCCGCTCGCGGTCGGAGGCGATCAGCTCGAACCATTGCCGGTAGACCTCCGGCCCGTAGAGCGCTAGCGGAATGGCGCTGATCAGCCCGGCCGCGGCCACGCCGGCAAGCGCCGGACGGCGGTGGCCCGCCAGGAACAGCAGGGCGGGCCAGATGAGGAAGTTGGGCTTCATGGCCACGACGATCCCGATGAGGATTCCGGCCCACAGCCAGGCGCCGCGCTCCAGCAGCAGCCAGGCGGCTACCGCGGCGAAGACCAGCGGCAGGTAGATCTGTCCGAGGAAGAGCGTGTCCCAGAAACCCGCCAGCGCAAAGGCCCAAAGGGCCATGAGCGGAGCCTCCGGGCCGCGGAAGCGGAGCACCAGCAGCAGGACGGTCGCCGCATAGAACGCCACCGATATCCAGCGCCAGACCCGGAAGACCTCCTGCGGCTCCGCCACGTCGAAGAGCTGGAACAGCAGCGCCGAGATCGGCGGGTTCAGGTTCGGGTTCCAGGACTCGAAGCCCGGCAGCTCGACGCGAAGGGTCAGCGGGTAGATCCCGTAAGGGTTCAGCCCCTCGGCGGCGGCCCGTCCCGAGGCCACGAAGGAGCCGAAATCCCAAAGGTCCCGGCTGGGGGCGATGCGCGGAAACTCGGACATGATCGCCAGCAAGGACAGGACGGCAAGCGCGAGGCTTACGATCCATCGCATCGTTGTCGGCATGGGTGGAATCCTGGTCCTTGAAGCCCCGGTCGGATGGTTGGGTTGTAGCGCGTCGCGGCCGCCGGCACAGCCCCGGCGAAAGCGGGCCTAGGGAGCCTGGCTCCAGCAGGATGCTCCGGCCGGGGAGCGCCTTCGACCGGACGGGAAGGCTTTTTCCTATCGGATGATGGAGATCCCCGTCGCCAGGATCACCCCCACCGCAACGATGAAGCCGATGAACACGACCGGGATGCCGTCGCGCTTGTTGTGGGCGGCGCTGGTCTGGCGGCTGCCCTTCATCCAGCGCCCGGCATTCTCGTACTGGCGGGCGAGCGCCACCCGGAAGGCGCTGGGCGGTCGGCCCGCCGCCTCGTCGTCCGTTCCCAGCGGCGACAGGCCCGGATCGAAAACGGGGTTCTTGTCCCCGGTCCGGCCGCTGTCGATGTCGCCTTTCAGCATCGCCGTGGTGGGATTGCCGGAATCGGGCGGCGGATCCATGGGCTTGATGGTGTGGGTCTGAGGGACGTCTCTGTTGTCGGCCAAGCTTTGCCTCCCCGGTGCGGGCTGGGCGCAGGTGCGCGTTCCTTTGGAGAACCTCGGGTCCGATGCAGGGTTCCGGAACGGCCGTGTGGAAGCGGCCCTTGCCCCCTCCTCAGGTTTTTTCGGACCGGGACTGAACATGCGGGCCCCGGCTGCATTCCCCTTGGGAACAGAGTTTGCAATGGAGGCGACAATGGGCGTGAAGAAGGAAGAGGATGATCTGGTCGATACCGGTTCGGAGGACTCCTTTCCGGCCAGCGACCCGCCTTCCTACATGGGAGGCAGCGCCGTGGCCGGCCCTCCGCCCCGCGAGGAGCCCGCCCGCGACCCGGTGAACCAGAAGCTGACCAATCCCGACGAGGCCAAGCCTGCCGGGGATGCCCCGCAGGGCACGGACCCGGCGCGGGTCGGCAAGGCCCCCGCCCAGCCCAACAAGGGCGGCAACAACCCATAACGCCGCAGCAGCTCCCTCGAACGCTGCAGAAGCCCCCCGACGGCAACGCCGATCGGGGGGCTTCTTCATGGAAAAAGCCAGGCTTTGCAGGCACATGGGATGGCGGTCCGAACCCGTGGACCGGCCCGCCTATTAGCCCATGGTATCGGGTGCCCCTCCCATGTGGGCCCTTGTCCTGGGCCTGTGGCCGTTCCACAATGCAATCCGACAAAGCTCAAGCCGAGCAAGCCGGCTCAAGACCGGCAGGCGACGCGGTAGAACCCGCGCGCCGAGGGAACGAAGCCATCGTCCGCACCATGGTGCGGACCCAGGGAGGTGACGTCGGGTGACGACGGCGGAATTGCGCGAGGATACATTCCCCAAGCTGCTGGCGCGGAATGCGCGCGTACGCCCGAACCGGACGGCGTTCCGGCACAAGGATCTCGGCATCTGGCAGTCCTGGACCTGGGGCGAGGTCCACGAGATCGTCCGCGCCTATGCGTCCGGCCTGCGGTCGCTGGGCCTGGAGCGCGGCGGCAAGATCGCCATCGTGGGCTACAACCGCCCCTATCTCTACTGGACCATGGCGGCCGCCCAGTGGATCGGCGCGATCCCGATTCCCGTCTATGCGGATTCCGTGGCCGAGGAGATGGCCTATGTGCTCAGCCACGCGGAGGTGACCCACGCGGCGGTGCAGGACCAGGAGCAGGTCGACAAGCTCCTCTCCGTGTCCGAGCAGGTGCCGCAGCTCGCCCATGTGCTCTACGACGAGGAGCGGGGCCTGCGCGACTACGACCACAGCCGCCTCCACTCCATCGCCTCCATCGTCGAGGAGGGCCGGGCGCGGCTCTCCGAACCGGCGGAGGTGGAGCGCGTCGAGCGGGAGCTCCAGGCCGGGCGGGGCGCGGATCTTGCGATCATCCTCTACACGTCCGGCACCACCGGCCGCCCCAAGGGCGTGATGCTGACCTCGGAGGCGGTGATCGCGGCGGCCGAGATCGGCTGCGACTTCGACAAGCTCGACGAGAGCGACGAGATCATGGCCTACCTGCCCATCGCCTGGGTGGGAGACCACATCTTCTCCTATGCGCAGGCCTTCCTGGCCGGGCTGTGCGTCAACTGCCCCGAGAGCCCCGAGACCGTAGCCGACGACCGGCGGGAGATCGGCGCCACCTACATCTTCGCGCCGCCGCGCATCTTCGAGAGCATCCTCACCCTCACCATGGTGCGCATCGAGGATGCGAGCGCCCTCAAGCGGCGCATGTTCCGGTTCTTCATCGGCCACGCCAACAAGGTCGGCGAGAGGATGCTGAACCGGGAGCCCGGCGTGGGCGCCTGGGACCGCCTGCTCTGGCACCTGGGCAACGTGCTGGTCTACGCGCCGTTGAGAAACCGCTTCGGCATGACCAAGGTCAAGGTGGGCTACACGGCGGGCGAGGCCATCGGGCCGGAGATCTTCCGGTTCTACCGCTCCATCGGGGTCAACCTGAAGCAGCTCTACGGCCAGACGGAAGCCTCCGTGTACATCACCATGCAGCCCAACGGCGAGATCCGCGCCGACACGGTGGGCCGCCCGGCCCCGCGGGTGGAGATCCGCATCGCCGAGAACGGCGAGGTTCTCTACCGCTCGCCCGGCGTCTTCGTGGGCTACTACAAGGACGACGAGAAGACCGCCGAGACCAAGACCGCCGACGGCTTCGTGCATTCCGGCGACGCGGGCTTCTTCGATCAGAACGGCCACCTCAAGATCATCGACCGGGCCAAGGACGTGGGCAAGATGCGCGGCGGCGCGCTCTTCCCGCCGAAATACGTCGAGAACAAGCTGAAGTTCTATCCCAACATCAAGGAGGCGGTGTGCTTCGGCGACGGGCGGGACTACGTGGCCTGCTTCGTCAACATCGACCTCGTGGCCGTGAGCAACTGGGCCGAGCGCAACGGGGTCACCTACGGCTCCTACCAGGAGCTTGCCGGCCACCCGCGGGTCTACGAGATGATCGAGCGGCACGTGGACGAGGTGAACCGCTCGCTTGCCTCCGAGCCGCTCATGGGCGGCGCGCAGATCAAGCGCTTCCTCATCCTGCACAAGGAGCTGGACCCTGACGACGGCGAGCTGACGCGCACCCAGAAGGTGCGCCGCGGCTTCATCGCCGAGCGCTACGCTCCTCTCATCCAGGCGCTCTACGACGGCTCGACCGAGTCCGACATCTCCACGGAGGTCACCTTCGAGGACGGGCGCAAGGGCGTGATCTCCGCGCGGGTGAAGATCAGGGACATGAGTCTCTATCCGGTCGAGCAGGCGAACCCCATCCCGGAGGCCGCGGAATGAGGGCCCCCGACCATCCCGTCATGAGCAAGGGCGACGTGCTGCTGGCGGTCGAGAACGTGTCCCTCGGGTTCGGCGGCGTGAAGGCGCTCACGAACGTGTCCTTCGACATCAGGAAGAGCGAGGTCCGCGCCATCATCGGGCCCAACGGCGCCGGCAAGACCTCGATGCTCAACTGCATCAACGGCTTCTATTATCCGACGGAAGGCCGCATCACCTTCAAGGGCGTGAAGCGGCCCAAGATGCGCCCCTACGAGGCGGCGCGGGGCGGCATCGCCCGCACCTTCCAGAACGTCGCCTTGTTCAAGAGCATGTCGACCCTGGACAACATCATGGCCGGACGCTCGATCAAGATGACGTCAGGCTTCTTCTGGCAGCTCTTCCGCCATGGGCCGGCCATGAAGGAAGAGGTGGAGCATCGCCGCTTCGTGGAGGAGATCATCGATTTCCTGGAGATCCAGCACATCCGGAAGACTCCTGTCGGACGCCTCCCCTACGGCCTGCAGAAGCGGGTCGAACTCGGCCGGGCGCTCGCCATGGAGCCGGAACTCCTGCTGCTCGACGAGCCCATGGCGGGCATGAACCTGGAAGAGAAGGAGGACATGTCCCGCTTCATCATGGAGGTGAACCAGCAATACGGCACCACCATCGCGCTCATCGAGCACGACATGGGCGTAGTGATGGATCTCTCCGACCGGGTGGTGGTGCTGGAATACGGCCGCAAGATCGCCGACGGCACGCCCGACGAGGTGAAGCGCGACCAGCGGGTCATCGACGCCTATCTCGGCGTGGCGCATTAGGGGCCGCGATGGACATGCTCTATAAAATCCTCGTCGAACCCTTCGTCTTCATGGGAGAAGCGCCGGACCTCCTGGTTCAGACCCTCTGGGAGGGGCTCGTCTCCGGGGTGCTCTATGCGCTCATCGCGCTCGGCTTCGTCCTCATCTTCAAGGCCTCCGGCGTGTTCAACTTCGCGCAGGGCATCATGGTGGTGTTCTCGGCCCTGATCCTGGTTGGCCTCCACGAGAAGGGGGTTCCCGCCTTCCTGGCGCTGCTCCTGGCGGGCTTGGCCATGCTGGTGCTCGCGATCGTCGTCGAGCGGGTGGTGCTGCGGCCCCTGGTCAACCAGCCCGACATCATCCTGTTCATGGCGACCTTCGGGCTGACCTATTTCCTCATCGGCTTCGGGGAGCTCATCTTCGGCGGCAACCCCAAGGAAATGATCACGGGTGCCCTGCTCCTGCCGCAGGGAACGACGGAGCTCGATGCCCTTGGCGGCTCCATCCGGCTCCAGCATCTCGATATCGCGGCCGCCGTGATTTCCTCGATCATGATCGGCCTGCTGGCGGTGTTCTTCTCCAAGACGCGGATCGGGCGGGCGCTTCGCGCCGTGGCCGACAGCCACAAAGCCGCGCTCTCCGTCGGCATCTCGCTCAACCAGATCTGGGTGATCGTGTGGTTTGCCGCCGGCATCGTGGCCCTGGTGGCCGGCATCATGTGGGGGGCGCGCTCGGGCGTGTCCTTCTCGCTCCAGATCATCGCGCTCAAGGCCCTGCCGGTCCTCATCCTCGGCGGCTTCACGTCCATTCCCGGCGC
>DATHAU010000230.1:0-16373 GCA_035296545.1 Microvirga sp. | reverse complement strand
GCAGGATGAGGCACCCTCTTCCCTCCCCCTTGTGGGGAGGGTCAGGGTGGGGGTGTTGGCGCCACACCTTCATAGGCTATCGCACACACCCCCACCTCCACCTCCTCCCCACAAGGGGGAGGAGAGCTCGGTCGCGCTAACCTGCACTGGCAAAGTCTATCTCAGGCAAGTCTCAGATGAGGGGAGGAAAGCCCGTCGCGCTCAATCGTAAACCCTGCTTCGCCAACCCCGCAGGATGAAGGCCGAGCCGTCACTCCCGCCGCAGCGCCTCGATGGGATCGAGCCTTGCCGCGCGTTGCGCCGGATAGAAGCCGAAGAAGATGCCCACGAGGGCCGAGAAGCCGAAGGCCATGAGGATGGCGTTGGTGGAGACCAGGGACGGCCAGCCGGCGAGCTGCGCCACCAGATAGGCCGCGCCTGCGCCGAGGCCGATGCCGAGCGCCCCGCCGATGGTGGAGAGCGTCGTGGCCTCGATGAGGAACTGGCTGAGGATGTCGCGGGGCCGCGCACCCACGGCCAGGCGCAGGCCGATCTCCCGGGTGCGCTCGGTGACCGACACCAGCATGATGTTCATGATGCCGATGCCGCCCACGAGAAGCGATACGGCCGCCACCGCCGCGAGCAGCGCCGACAGGGTGTTGGCGGAGGCGGAGGCCGTGTTGGCGATCTCCGTGAGGTTGCGGATCGAGAAATCGTCCTCCTGCTCGCCCACGACCCGGTGGCGCTGGCGCAGCAGCCGCGCCATGGACTCGATGCCGGGCTCGATGTCCGCCTCGTCGGCGAACTTGACGAAGATGGAGCCCACGGAGCGGTCCTTGGCGTAGTTGCGCCCGATCACCCGGCGGCGGCCCGCGTCGAGGGGCACGAAGATCACGTCGTCCTGATCCTGCCCGAAGGCCGACTGGCCCTTCGACGCCATGACGCCGACGACCCGGAAGGGCACGTTGCGCACGCGCACGACCTGGTCGATGGGATCGTCCTCCCCGAAGAGGTTGCGGGCCACGGTCTGGCCGAGGATCACGACGATGTCGCCGCGGCGGATCTCCTCCGGGTCGAAGGCCCGTCCCAGGGCCACGTCCCACTCGCGGGCCGCGAACCAGTCGAGATCGACGCCGTAGATGCGGGTGCCCCAGTTGTTGCCGCCGGCGACCACCTGCGCGCCGCCCTGCACGAAGGGCGCGGCCGCCGTCACCCCGTCGATCTCGCGCCGGATCGCCTCCGCGTCGTCGTCGGTGAGCGTCGAGGCCGCGCCTGCGCCCAGCCGCGCGCCGCCTTGGGTCACGTTGCCCGGGGTGACGATGGCGAGGTTGGCGCCCAGCGACCGGATCTGCCGGTCGACGAGGTTGCGCGCCCCGGAGCCGATCGCCACCATGGCGATGACGGCGGCCACGCCGATGACGATGCCCAGCATGGTGAGAAGGCTGCGCAGGGCATTGGCCATGATGGCCGACAGGGCCGAACGGATGGCTTCGACCCACCTCATGCGGCGGTCTCCGGAAGGAGGGCTCGCGCGTCGAGAGGCGTCTGGCCGCGATCCTCCGTCACCTGGCCGTCCTTGAAGCGCACGAGCCGGCGCGCATGGCGGCCCACCTCCGCGTCGTGGGTCACGAGCACGATGGTCGCGCCCTCCCGGTTCAGCTCCTGGAACAGGCCCAGGATCTCGGCCGCGGTGCGGCTGTCGAGGGCGCCTGTCGGCTCGTCGGCGAGCAGCAGGCTGGGGCTGTTCACCAGCGCGCGGGCGATCGCCACGCGCTGCTGCTGGCCGCCGGACAACTGCATGGGGCGGTGATGGCCCCGATCGCCCAGGCCGCCGCGGGCGAGCGCCTGCCGGGCGCGCTCGCGGCGGGTCCTGCGGTCGAAGCCCGCATAGATCATCGGCAGTTCCACATTGGCGAGCGCGTCGACCCGCGGCAGCAGGTTGAACTGCTGGAACACGAAGCCGATCTCCCGGTTGCGCAGGCGCGCCAGCCCGTCCGCGTCGAGGCTCTCGACGGCGGTGCCGGCGAGGCGATAGCGGCCACCGGTCGGCCGGTCGAGGCAGCCGATCAGGTTCATGAAGGTGGACTTGCCCGAACCGGAGGGACCCATCACGGCGACGAAATCGCCCGCCTCGATGTCCAGGGAGACCCGGTCGAGCGCCACCACCCGGCCGGCGTCGAGATCGTAGACCCGTCCGAGATCGCGCGTTTCGATGAGGGCCAACGGGGCGTTCCCTAGAACATGCGCGGCGGCCGGGGGCGGGTCCCCGACGCGGGAGCGTTGGCGTCCGCCGCAGCGCCGGCGCGGGGGCCGCCTCCGGTCACGAGGGCCGCGCCTTCCGGAAGATCCCCGCGGAGCACCTCGGTGAAGGAGCCGTCCGTGACGCCGAGGCGCAGCGGGACAGGCTGCGGATGGCCGTCCTGGCCGACGCGATAGACCCGTCCCTCGCTGCCCGCCCCTTGCGGCGCATCCGGGCCGCGGTCCCCTCGGCGGGGATTGAGCCCTTCCGCCGCCGCGCTTCCGATCCCGGGGGGGTTGGGGGCCGCGGCGGGCTTGAAGCGCAGGGCCGCGTTGGGCACGCGCAGGGCGTTCTCCCGCTCGTCCGTGACGATCTGGAGGTTGGCCGTCATGCCGGGCAGGAGCGCCTGGTCCCGGTTCCTGACGCTGATCACCGCCGTGTAGGTCACCACGTTCTGAACCGTCTGCGCGCTGAGGCGCACCATGCGCACCACGCCGTCGAAGGTGCGGTTCGGATAGGCGTTCACCGTGAAGGCGACCTTCTGGTCCGCCTTCAGGCGGCCCACATCCGCCTCGTCGATATTGGCGTAGATGTCGATCTCCCGCAGATCCTGCGCGATGGTGAAGAGGGTGGGCGCGGACAGCGAGGCGGCCACCGTCTGGCCGAGCTCGATGTCGCGCTTGACCACGACCCCGCCCACGGGCGACTTGATCTCCGTGCGGGCAAGATCGATCTCGATGTCCCGCAGCTTGGCCTGCCGCTGCAGGATCGCGGCTTCGGACGACTTCAGGCTTCCCTCGGCAAGGGCGATGTCGGCCTTCAGGCCCACCATCTCGGCCCGGTTCGACGCGATCTGCGCCTCGGCGGAGGCGAGGTTGGCCCTCTGGATGTCGAGCTGGGTTCCCGCCTGCTCCAAGGCATTCTGCGTTCCCACGGAGCGGGCGGTCAGCTCCGTCTGCCGTTCCAGGTTGCGCTGGGCCTCCGCCAGCTGCGCCCGGGCGCGGTCGCGCTGGGCCACCCAGTCGGCGGCCTGCGCCTCGGAGCGCAGGAGCGCCGAGCGGGCCTTGTCGATCTGGGCGCTCTTGGTGTCGCGCTCGGCCCTCGCCTGGGCGAGGTCGGCCAGCGCCGCGTCCCGGCGGGACTTGATCTGCTCCGAATAGAGGCGGGCCACCACCTGGCCTTCCTTCACGGGGGTATTGTAGTCGGCCAGGATCTCGACCACCTGGCCGGACATCTGCGAGCCCACGAGAACCGTCGTGACGGGGTTGAGGGTGCCGGTGGCGCGAACGCTCGCCGTGATGGGCCCCCGGTCCACGGACGCGAGCCTGTAGGGCGCATCGGACGCGGCCCCGCCGGCAGGACGCCACAGGACGAAGCCTGCGGCCCCGGCCACGACCAGAAACCCGAACACCCACAACCAGACGCGCCGCACCGGCCGATCCTTTTCACCTGCAAGGCTCATGCAGGGGCATTGTGACCCAATTCGAAGCGGCGTTCGAGTTAACTCTTTGTCATCTGCCGGTCACGACCCGGTCAGGACCGCTTGGCGATCAAGTCCCTCAGGGTCGTGATGGTGGACGCGTCCGCGACCCCGTCCACGCGCTCGGGCCGGAAATGGCGCTGGAAGGCCGCCACGACCTTTTCGGTGCTCTCGTCGAAGACCCCGGTGATCTTGAGGCCGTAGCCGTACATGCCGAGCATGGCCTGCAGCGCCTCGATGGGCATGCCCTGGTCGCCCCGGGCGAAGAAGCGCCCGTCCTGGATCGAGGCGGGCGGCACCCAATGGCCCACCCCCGCCGCATGAAGGCGCTGCCAGGGAAAGGCCTCGCCCGGGTCGAGCTTGCGGCCGGGGGCCACGTCCGAATGGGCGAGGACGCGGGTGGCGGGAATGCGCCAGCGCGTCACGATGTCCCTGGCAAGGGCCGCAACCCCCTCGATCTGCCGGTCGGGAAAGGGCGGCAGCCCGCCCGGATGGCCCGGATTGGCGATCTCGATGCCGATGGAGCAGGAATTGATGTCGGCCTCCCCGTCCCAGGAGGAGACGCCCGCATGCCAGGCCCGCCGCCCCTCGGGCACGAGCTGAAGCACCCGGCCGTCCGCGAACACGAAGTAATGGGCCGAGACCTGGGACATGGGATTGCAGAGCCATTGCAGGGCCTCGCCCTCGTCGGCCATCCCCGTGTAGTGGAGGACGAGAAGGTTCGGGCGCCGTCCGTCCTTGCGCTCCCCATGGTTGGGAGAGGGAAATACCTTGGCGGCGACAGGGCTCTCGGGCGGCGGAGGAGCGCTCATGCCCTCACCGGAGGTTCCGCTCGGCGGCGATGCGCTCCCAGGCCGCGTTGATCACCGCCAGCCGCTCGGTTGCAATCTTCACCGCCTCCGGCGGCAGGCCGCGGGCGATCTCCCGGTCCGGGTGGTTCTCGGCCACGAGCCTGCGGTAGTGCCGCTTCAGCTCGTCGTCGCTCATGGTCCGTTCGGCCTTGAGGATCAAGTAGGGATCGTTGGCCTGCCGCACATGCCGGGCGGCGATGCGCGTGAAATCCGCCTCCGAGAACGAGAAGATCGTGGCCACGTCCCTGAGGTAGGCGAACTCCGCCTCGTGCACGGCCTCGTCCGCCTTGGCGATGTGGAAGAGGCCGTCGAGCACATCCTCCAGAAGGGCGGGCTCGTCCCTGAACTCGTCGCTGATCTGCCGGGCATAGGCCTCGAACCCGTCCGAGGTCTGCTGGGCGAGCTCGAACAGGCGCTTCACCCGCTCGTGCTCGCTGTCGGGAACCTCGACGATCTGCTCGAAGGCCCTGACCTCGCGGTCGACGACCACGCCGTCGGCCTTCGCCATCTTGGCCGCGAGCGCGACCAGCCCCATGGTGAACACGACGTCGCGCGGCGGCTTCCCGAAAGGAGCCCCCTCGCGATCGACCAGCATGTGGCCGGCGACGCCGCCCAGGAGAGCGCCGATCGGTCCCCCGAGCGCCAGGCCGATGCCGGCGCCGCCCAACTTTCCCCAAATCGACTGAATCATCGTGAGGCTAGTGGTACGCTCAACCGGGGCCAAAAGAAAAGGGGCCGAGATCGTCTCGGCCCCTGAATTCGCCGTGAGGCGGCGCGATCAGCGGCAGTAGAGATTGCCGTACATGTCCTGATACGTGCCGTAGGGGCAAGCCGGTTGCGGCGTCGTGGCTGCGCCCACGACCGCGCCGCCAGCCGCGCCGATCGCCGCGCCCGCAAGGGCGCCGCCTGCACGACCCGTCGCCGCGCCGCCGATGGCCGCGCCCGCGAGGCCGCCGATGGCGGCGCCGCCGACGGCGCGCTCGCCGGGCGTATTGCAGGCGGCCATGGAGAGGGTGAGGGCACCCGCGGCAATCGCTGATATGATCTTTTTCATGGAGGCTTCCCTTTACATGAGTGGGGCTGGAGGCTGCCCGGCTCTACTTAGCTTGACCTTATGCTGTCGCCAACTCCCCAGCCAAGAAAGAGTTCCTTGGGCAAGCTGGGCCCTAAGCGATTGTGATGACGTTCGCAGTCTCGTCCCCACCCGTCCGGGGCGGCGATCCCGGGAAAAACCTTGAGCCGACGCCGGTTTCGACCCCCTCGGCAGGTTGCCCGGCCACACCCATGCCCCATTTGAGGGTCACCGACCGCACCCCTGCGATCTTTGCCCACCGGAGCTCCTCATGACCTGGCCGCATCTTCTGAGAACAGCGATGGTTGCCATTCTCGGGACGATTGCCCTGGCCCTTGCGTCCCATGCCCGCGCCGAGGGAGGCGAAGAGCCCAGCCTCGTCTCTCCCGACCAGGCCGAGGCTTTCGCCAAGGCGTCTGCCCCTGCCGAGGCCTCCGATTCGGCCGCTCCGGCGGAGCCCGTCGCCGAAAAGCCCGTCAGGGCGTCCGGCAGGAAGACCGGGAAGGCGGCCTCCGCTGCGCCGGAAGCCGAGGGGGCCGCCGAAACGCGGGCGGTCCCGGGGGTGGAGCCGGCCCCGACCGACGTCAAGTCGCGATCCCGTCAGGCCGATGCGGTCCGCGCCGTCGCTCTCAAGCCGCTGATCGCGCGCCATGCGGCGGAAAACGGGCTGCCCTACGAACTCGCCGACGCCATCATCCGCCTGGAGAGCCGCTACAACGCGGGCGCCCGCAACGGCCCCAACATGGGCCTGACCCAGATCAACGTCCGCACGGCCCAATCCCTCGGGTATCAGGGTGGAGCCGCCGGCCTTCTCGATGCGGAGACCAACCTTCGCTACGGCCTGAAATACCTCGCCGGGGCCTACAGGCTTGCGGACGGCGATACCTGCGGCACCATCCTGCGCTATCAGTTCGGCCACCGCACCCAGACCATGACGGGCGCGTCGCGGGTCTACTGCGCCAAGGTCAAGGTGATCACGGCCTCCGCCGACTAGAGCTGTTTCCGCTTGCATGGAATCAGTTCTCTTCCTGGATGCTCTGGGCCTGCGGCCTTGACGGGCAGCCGCCTTATGCACCACATCCCTCCTGTCAGCCGGCCGGGCGGCCGCTTCGAGTTCGCTCGGGGAGGAAAGTCCGGGCTCCATGGAAGCACGGTGCCGGATAGCGTCCGGCGGGGGCGACCCCAGGGAAAGTGCCACAGAAAGCAAACCGCCCCTTGCGAGGGGTAAGGGTGAAAGGGTGCGGTAAGAGCGCACCGCGGACGCAGCAATGCGCACGGCAAGGCAAACCCCACCGGGAGCAAAACCGAATAGGGACGACAGGCGTTCGCGCCAGGCCCGCTTCCAGGCCCGTCGTCCGGGTTGGTTGCTCGAGGCGGTCAGCAATGACCGTCCCAGAGGAATGGCCGCCACGCTCGAAGTTTAAGGCTTCGGGCCCTACAGAACCCGGCTTACAGGCCGGCTGACACCCTTTTCCACAGGTTACGATTCTGCAAAAAGCGGAGCAAACCCTTGCTCTGCTTACGGTTCATTAACTCTAATTGCGTCTCATGCGGACAGCAGGCCTGGAGGCTTGCAGCCCACCCCCGTTCCGTTGACGCCCATAATAACCCATGTTATCCCAAACCATCCCGTTGACGGTGTCTTCCAAAGGGGGAGTCGAGCGCTCAAAAAACGCTGACGACCTCCCTTGGACAGTGGCGTTTTCGCCGGCTGCGGGTGGCGGATCGAACAGATCCGCGGGGGGGCTGACAATCAGGAGCGCGCGAGCTGCGGCCAATGAACCGCTTCGTGTCCAATTTCACCAACAAGTTGGATTCGAAGGGTCGCGTGTCGATCCCCGCATCCTTCCGGGCCACCCTGGCCAAGGATGGATTCGAGGGGCTCTACGTGCATCCGGCGCTGGACGCGCCGGCTCTGGACGCGGGCGGCAATGTGCTCTTGAACGAGATCGATGCGTTCTTGTCGACGCTGTCGCCTTATTCGGACGAACGGGATCGGCTGTCGACGGCGTTGTTCGGCACCAGCGAGATTCTCAAGGTCGATCCGGAGGGGCGTGTCATCCTGACGGACTCAGTGAAGGCTCATGCCGGGCTTGGCGATGCGGTGACGTTCGTCGGACTCGGACACAAGTTCCAGATTTGGGAGCCCGAGCGCTTCCGTGCGCACTTGGAGGAGGCGCGCACGAAGGTCAGAGACCTGAAGAAGATGCTCGGAAACCGGATCGTGGAGTCACGAATGGCGCAGGAAACCTTACCAGGAGTGCGGGAGCGATGATGGGACGCGGCGACGGCCCAGGAGCCGGAGCCGCTGGCGGACCGACCCGTCACGTTCCCGTGCTCTTGGCTGAGGTCTGCACGGCGCTCGACGTGAAGAGCGGCGGCCTGTTCGTGGACGGCACTTTCGGCGCGGGCGGCTACACGCGCGCCATCCTGGACGCTCATCCGCAGAACAGGGTCATCGCCATCGACCGCGATCCCGACGCGATCGCGGGCGGCGCCGCGCTGGCGGCGAAATTCAAGAAGCGGCTGATGCTCGCGTCCGGCCGCTTCGGCGACCTGGACGGGATCGCGCAGGCGCAGGGCGCAGGCAGCCTCGACGGGGTCGTGCTCGACATCGGCGTGTCGTCCATGCAGCTCGATCAGGCCGAGCGCGGGTTCTCGTTCCGCAACGACGGTCCCCTCGACATGCGCATGGAGCGCGAGGGTCCGAGCGCCGCCGATCTGATCAACGAATCCTCCGAGGCCGAACTCGCGGACATCTTCTACCACTACGGCGAGGAGCGACGCGCCCGCGCGGTGGCCCGCGCGGTCATCGAGGCGCGGCGCAGGCAGCCCTTCGAGACCACGCGCCAACTCGCGGATCTGGTCGCCTCCCTGATCTGGCAGGAGCCCGGCGGCATTCATCCGGCGACCCGGGTGTTCCAGGGGCTGCGCATCGCGGTCAATGACGAACTCGGCGAGCTGGTGCGGGCGCTGCACGCCGCCGAGCGCATCCTGAAGCCCGGCGGCCGCCTGGTGGTGGTCACGTTTCATTCCCTGGAAGACAGGATCGTGAAGCAGTTCTTCGCCGCGCGCACCGGGCGCGCCGCCAGCGGATCGCGTCATCTGCCCACCACGGCCGCGCCCGAGCCGACCTTCGAGGCGATCACCCGCGGACCCGTGGTTCCAGGCGAGCAGGAGATGAACCGCAATCCGCGGGCGCGCTCCGCGAAACTCAGGGCCGGCGCGCGCACGGACGCGGCGGCGCAGGAGCCTTCGAGCGCCATCACGATGCTGGCCGAACTGCCGCAGACGGCCGAGAAAAGGGGAGGGCGCCGGTGAAGAAACTGCTCCACATGGTGGCGATCTCGGCCCTCATCTCGTCGGCGGGCTACGCCTATTCCATCAAGTACGAGACCCTCTACTACGCCGAGCAGGTAGCCAAGCTGAAGGCCAAGGCGCAGCGCGAGCGCGAGGCGATCGCCGTGCTTCAGGCGGAATGGCAGTACCTCGACCGTCCGGACCGCCTTCAGGCCGCAGCCGACCAGCATCTCGATCTTCAGCCCCTGAAGATCCAGCAGCTCGCCCGCCTGTCCGATCTGCCGAACCGGCCCGAGCGCGAGGACGGGATCGGCCGCAAGCTCGAAGCGCTCGGCCTGCTCGAACCGACGGCGACCCCGAAGGACAAGAGCGCGAACGCCCGCACCCCGACGACCCAAACCCCGAAACGGTAAGCCCGTGTTGCAAGAGCCCGATCCCGAACTGCAGGCTCAGAGCCTATCGCCCAAGCGCAGCATCCTCTCCCATGCCCGCGAGCTCTTCCGCCTGCGCGCCGACAAGAGCACGGCGCGGGTGGGCCTTGCGGCCGTCTGCTTCGTGGGGCTTTTCGGCGTGATCGGTGGCCGCCTCGTGCATCTGGCGGTGACGAGCGGGAACACGAGCGAGGTGCGCCGGGCGGCCTCGTCGGAAATCTCCGCGGCCCGCCCCGACATCGTCGACCGGAACGGCGAGATCCTGGCCACCGACGTCAAGATGGTCTCAGTGTTCGCCGAGCCCCGCAACATCATCGACAAGGACGAGGCCGTCGAGCTGCTCACCGCGGTTCTTCCCGATCTCGACGCCACGGAGCTGCGCAACAAGCTCGGCACCAAGAAGGGCTTCGTCTGGGTCAAGCGCGAGATCACCCCGCGCCAGCAGGCGGAGGTGCATCGCCTCGGCATCCCGGGCGTGGGCTTCCTGCCGGAGAACAAGCGCGTCTATCCGAACGCCGAGGCCGCAGCCCATGTGCTCGGCTTCGCCAACGTGGACAACGTCGGCATCGCGGGCATCGAGAAATACATCGACAGCATGGGCCTGCAGGACCTCAACGGCGCGGGCTTCAACATCTCGGCCGCGGACCTGAAGCCGATCCAGCTCTCCATCGACCTGCGCGTGCAGCATGCCCTGCGGGACGAGCTCGCCAAGGGCCTGGCCAAGTTCAAGGCCAAGGCCACCGCCGGCGTGATCCTGGACGTGAACACGGGCGAGATCGTCGCCCTCGTGTCGCTGCCGGACTACGATCCCAACAACCCGGTGGACGCCCTGGCGGACGACAAGATCAACCGCATCAACGTGGGCGTCTTCGAGATGGGCTCGACCTTCAAGGCCCTCACGGTGGCGATGGCGCTCGATTCCGGCAAGTACAACATCAACTCGACCTTCGACGCCCGCTCCGGGCTGCGCTACGGCCGGTTCACCATCGGCGACTACCACGCCACCCACCGGGTGCTGAGCACGCCGGAGGTTTTCGTTCACTCGTCCAACATCGGCACCGCCCGCATGGCGCTGGGCATCGGGGTCGATGGCCACAAGGCCTTCCTGCGCAAGATGGGGCAGCTCACGCGCCTGGAGACGGAGCTGCCGGAGAACGCCGCGCCCATCGTGCCGCCGCGCTGGGGCGAGCTCAACACCATGACCATCGGCTTCGGGCACGGCCTCGCGGTTGCGCCGCTTCAGGCTCTCACGGCGGTGGGCGCGCTGGTCAACGGCGGCGTGATGATCAAGCCGACCTTCCTGAAGCGCGACGAGGCTGCGGCCCGCCAGGGCGCCCTCCAGGTTCTCAAGCCCGAGACCAGCGAGGCGATGCGCTATGTCATGCGCCTCAACGCCACGCATCCGAACGGGTCGGCGTCCCATGCGGCCATCGCGGGCTTCTTCGTGGGCGGCAAGACCGGCACCGCCGAAAAGGTGATCAACGGCCGCTATTCCAAGACCAAGAACTTCACCACCTTCACGGCGGTGGTCCCGGCCGACAAGCCGAAATACGTGTTCCTGACCATCATGGACGAGCCGCAGGCGGTGGAGGGCACCTACGGGTTCTCGACGGCAGGCTGGAACGCAGGTCCCGTCACCGGCAACATCAT
Organism: Microvirga sp.; assembly: GCA_035296545.1. Lineage (GTDB taxonomy): Bacteria > Pseudomonadota > Alphaproteobacteria > Rhizobiales > Beijerinckiaceae > Microvirga. The sequence continues at coordinate 5,371 of DATHAU010000230.1, read as the reverse complement.
CGAGCGGGTCGCCCCGCTTCTCGGCGTGCCGCCCCGCTTCGAGGCGCCCGCGCAGCCCTTTCCCCTCATGTCGCGCCTCGGCGCATGGGGCTCGCGGCCATGACGGCGCGGGGCGTCCCCCTCGGCGGCCTGCTTCCGGAGATCGGGGATCTTCCGGAGGCTTCGCTGCCCGTGTCGGCCATCGCATCCGACAGCCGCAAGGTGGAGCCGGGAGGGCTGTTCTTCGCCGTGCCGGGCACGAAGGTGGACGGCATGAGCTTCGTGCCGCAGGCGGTGGCGGCGGGCGCGCTCGCCATCGCGAGCGAAGGGGAGCGTCCGTCCGATCTTCCCGCCGCGGTGGCCTACATCCAGGTGCCCGACGTGCGCCGGTCGCTCGCCCTTGCGGCCTCGCGCTTCTATCCGCAGCAGCCCGAAAAGATCGTGGCCGTCACGGGCACCAGCGGCAAGAGCTCGGTGGCCGATTTCACGCGCCAGCTCTTTGCGGTGCTGGGATGCAAGTCCGCGAGCCTGGGCACGCTCGGCGTCATCACGTCGGACGGGGCCGCCTACGGCTCCCTGACCACGCCCGACCCAATCTCCCTTCACGGGATTCTCCATCGCCTTGCCGGGGACGGCGTGACCCGGCTCGCCATGGAGGCCTCGTCCCACGGCATCGACCAGCGCCGCCTCGACGGGGTGCGCCTGGATGCGGCGGGCTTCACGAATCTCGGCCGCGACCATCTCGACTACCATGGCACCACGGAAGCCTATGCCAGGGCGAAGCTGCGCCTGTTCGACACCGTGCTGCCGGAGGACGCCCCCGCCATCATCAATGCGGACGGGCCCTTCGCCGACGTGTTCCTCCAGGGCGTGCAGGCCCGGGGCCTGACGCTTCTCACCACGGGACGCATGGGCGAAACCCTCCGGCTGATCGAAGCGCATGCCGAGGGCTTCCGGCAGGCGCTCGCCGTCGAGGCCTTCGGCCGGACCTACCGGACCGAACTGCCGCTTCTCGGCGCATTCCAGGTCGAGAACGCCCTTGTGGCCGCAGGCCTCGTGCTGGCGGTGGAGGGAGAGGCGAGGGCCGCCGAGGTTCTGGACGGCTTCCGGGGCCTGAAAGGCGTGAAGGGCCGCCTGGAGCCGGTGGGCGAGGCGAACGGCGCGCTCTGCATCGTCGATTACGCCCACAAGCCCGACGCGCTCGCCCATGTACTCGATGCCCTGCGCCCCTTCACCGGGGGCCGGCTGGTCTGCCTCCTGGGCTGCGGCGGCGACCGGGACCGGGGCAAGCGCCCGCTCATGGGCCGCATCGCCGCCGACAAGGCCGACGTGGTGATCGTCACCGACGACAATCCCCGCTCCGAGGACCCGGCGGCGATCCGGGCCGACGTGCTCGAGGGCGCCCCGGGCGCCCGGGAGATCGGCGACCGGGCGCTGGCCATCCGCACTGCCGTGAACGAACTCCAGAGGGGCGATGTCCTGCTTGTGGCCGGTAAAGGCCATGAAACGGGCCAAATCATCGGCGACCGGACCCTGCCGTTCTCGGACCATGATGAGGTCCGGAAGGCTCTAGCGGAGAGGCAGGGATGAATTCGCCCCTATGGACCCTGGACGAAATCGCAGCCGCCACCGGCGCCCGGATCGGGCCGCGCGTCGCGCAGGGGTCGGGCGCGTCCATCGACACCCGCACCCTAGAGCCAGGCGACCTCTACTTCGCCATCCGGGGCGACGTGCATGACGGCCATGATTTCGTGCCCGCCGCCCTGGACAAGGGCGCGGCCGCGGCCGTGGTGTCGGCCGAGAAGGCCCCCGGCTTTGCGGACCAGAGCAGGCTCATCGTCGTGCCCGACGTGCTCGAGGCCATGCGCCGGCTCGGGCGCGCAGCCCGGCGGCGGACGGCCGCCAGGATCGTTGCCATCACCGGCTCCGTGGGCAAGACCGGCACCAAGGAGGCCATGCGCCTCGCCCTGTCCCGGCAGGGCGCGACCCATGCGTCGGTGGCCTCCTACAACAACCACTGGGGCGTGCCGCTCACCCTCGCCCGGATGCCGCGGGACAGCGACTTCGGGGTGTTCGAGATCGGCATGAACCATGCCTATGAAATCCTGCCGCTGACGGCCATGGTCCGCCCGCATGTGGCGGTGATCACCACCATCGAGCCGGTCCATATCGAGTTCTTCCCCTCCCTCTGGGGCATCGCGGACGCGAAGGGCGAGATCTTCTCAGGGATCGAGCCCGGCGGCGCGGCGGTGATCAACCGGGACAGCCCCTATTTCGACCGGATGAAGGCTCACGCTCAAGCCTCGCCGGCGGGGCGGGTCATCGGCTTCGGCGAGCACGAGGCGGCGGATGTGCGCGCCGAGCGGATCATCGTCAAGCCGGACCAGTCCATCGTGGAGGCGCGGGTCTTCGGCCAGCCGCTCGCCTACCGGATCGGCACGGCCGGGCGGCACATCGCGCTCAATTCCCTGAGCGTGCTCGCCGCCTCCCACGCCCTCGGCGCGGACCTCGCCCTCGTGGCCCTTTCCTTCGCGGACCTGAAGCCGCCGGTCGGGCGCGGCGAGCGCACCGTGCTCTCCGTCGGGGACGGCGAGGCGCTTCTCATCGACGAGAGCTACAACGCCAATCCGGCGTCCATGCGCGCGGCTCTCGCCAATCTCGGCGCGGTGGAATTGGGCCGCCATGCCCGCCGCATCGCCGTGCTGGGCGACATGAAGGAACTGGGAGACAAGGGGCCGGGCCTGCACGAGGGCCTCGCGGAGGCGGTGGAGGCCAACGGGATCGACCTGGTGTTCGCAGCCGGGCCGCTCATGAGGAGCCTGGTGGACAATCTGCCGAAGGCGCGGGTCGCGATCCACGCGGACACCTCCGCCGAGCTGGTGGAGGCGGTCTGCGCCGCCATCCGCCCCGGCGATGCGGTGACGGTGAAGGGCTCGCTCAGCATGAAGATGGCTCTGGTGGTCAAAGCCCTGAAGGAACGATACGGCGCGGGCCCAACGGCGCACGCGCTGAAAGGATAATTCGTATGTTGACCTGGTTGGCTGAGCTCAGCCCCTATTTCAGCCCCCTCAATATCTTCCGCTACATCACGTTCCGCACCGGCGGCGCGACGGCGACCGCGATGCTGTTCGTGTTCCTGTTCGGCCCCGCCATCATCTCGCTCCTGCGCCTGCGCCAGGGCAAGGGGCAGCCGATCCGCGAGGACGGCCCGCAATCGCACCTGCTCAGCAAGCGCGGCACGCCCACTATGGGCGGGCTGATGATCATGGCGGGCGTGCTGGTGTCGGCCCTGCTCTGGGCCAACCTGGAAAACCACTATGTCTGGATCGTGCTCTTCGTCACCGTGGGCTTTGGTGCCATCGGCTTCTATGACGACTACCTGAAGGTGACCAAGCAGTCGCACAAGGGCTTCTCGGGCCGCTCGCGCCTTGCCATCGAGGCCATCATCGCCGTGCTGGCCTGCATCGCCATCTCCTACATGGCGACCCCGGGGCTGGCCAACAAGCTGGCGCTGCCCTTCTCCAAGGAGCTGATCTTCAATCTCGGCTGGTTCTACATCGTCTTCGCCGCCTTCGTGATCGTGGGCGCGGGCAATGCGGTGAACATCACCGACGGGCTCGACGGGCTTGCCATCGTGCCGGTGATGATCGCGGCCGGGACCTTCGGCTTCATCGCCTATCTGTCGGGCAATGCGGTGTTCTCCAATTATCTTCAGATCCATTTCGTGCCCGGCACCGGCGAGCTTGCGGTGATCTGCGGCGCCCTGATCGGCGCAGGCATCGGCTTCCTGTGGTTCAATGCGCCCCCGGCCCAGATCTTCATGGGCGACACCGGCTCCCTGGCGCTCGGCGGCCTCCTCGGCACCATCGCGGTGGCGGCCAAGCACGAGATCGTGCTCGCCATCGTGGGAGGGCTCTTCGTGCTGGAGATCATGTCGGTGATCATCCAGGTGGCCTCGTTCAAGCTCACGGGGAGGCGCGTTTTCAAGATGGCGCCGATCCACCACCATTTCGAGCAGCTCGGCTGGACCGAGCCGCAGGTGGTGATCCGGTTCTGGATCATCGCCGTGGTTCTCGCCCTCGTCGGCCTCTCCACCCTCAAGCTGCGGTGACCCGATGACCCCCGTCACCACCTTCGCGGGCAAGACTGTCGCGCTTTTCGGCCTCGGCGGCTCGGGGCTTGCGACGGCATTGGCGTTGCGGGAGGGTGGGGCTCATGTGGTGGCCTGCGACGACAATCCGGCCAAGATGGCGGAGGCCGCCGCCAAGGGTGTGGAGACCGGCGACCTGCGGGATGCCGACTGGTCGCGCTTTCACTCCTTCATCCTCTCGCCCGGCGTGCCGCTCACCCATCCCGAGCCGCACTGGTCGGCGAAGCTCGCGAAGGAAGCGGGCGTCGAGATCATCGGCGACATCGAGCTGTTCTGCCGCGAGCGGGCGAAGATCGCGCCCAGCGCGCCCTTCGTGGCCATCACCGGCACCAACGGCAAATCCACCACCACGGCGCTCATCGCCCATATCCTGCGCGAGGCCGGCTGCGACGTGCAGATGGGCGGAAATATCGGCACGGCGATTCTCTCCCTGGAGCCCCCGTCCGACAGCCGCATCCACGTGATCGAGTGCTCCTCGTTCCAGATCGACCTCGCGCCCTCGCTCGCGCCCACCATCGGCGTCCTCCTCAACATCTCGCCGGACCATCTCGACCGGCACGGGACGATGGAGAATTACGCGGCGATCAAGGAAAGGCTGGTGGCGAAGGCGGAGACAAAAATTGTTGGAATCGATGATCCATTCTGCCGAGCAATTGCGCAACGCCATAAGAATAACTTAGACGAGATATCGACCAGGGAACCTGTGCGCTCCGGCTTCTATGGTCAGGGGTCAAAGCTTTTCTTTGTGACGCCGGATCATGAAGCAGAGGTCGCCGACATCGGAGATGTCGGCAGTCTCCGTGGCGAGCACAACCTACAAAATGCTTTGGCAGCATTGGCCGTTGCGGCTGACATTGCCTTCTGGATCGACTGGTCGGTTTTTGTAAAGGCATTGCACACGTTCCCCGGACTGCCTCACCGCATGGAGGAGGTGGCGCGACGGGGCGCGACGCTGTTCATCAACGACTCCAAGGCCACCAACGCGGATTCCACCGAGAAGGCGCTCAAATCCTTCGACGATATTCTCTGGATCCTGGGAGGGAAGTCGAAGGAGGGCGGAATCGCGCCGTTGAAGCCTTACTTCCCGAAGATCCGAAAGGCTTATCTTATCGGCGCGGCTTCGGATGATTTTGCCGCGACGCTCGGGGCGGCCGTTCCGCACGTCCATTGCGGCACCCTCGACAAGGCGGTGGAGCAGGCGGCTCAGGATGCGGTTGCGACCGACGGCCCGTCCGTCGTCCT